>JBPCPQ010000050.1:0-1827 GCA_050999015.1 Pyrinomonadaceae bacterium
GAGGTCAGAGAAGCCGCGCGCCGGGCCGCCGAAGAAGCCGCCCGAACCGCGCGTGAAGCGGGGGAGACATTTCGTGAGGCGGGCGAAACATTCCGCGCCGCCGGCAAATCAGCCGGCGACAAAGCCAGAGTGAAAGCCGAAGAAGTTTTCGGCGGGGCGCGCAGTTACTACGAACGCGCTTCGCAATTCTACGACGTGAGCGCACGGGCGACGCGTGCCACTTCCGCCGCGACTGTCGGTTTGTTCAGAGCTTACGACTGGGCACGGAAAAATCCGGGGCGTGCCGTCACCGTCACGCTCTCCGTCGCCGCTGGCGTCCGCCTCGGAACGGCGTTCCCGTCAATTGACGGCGTGCTGCTCGGCTCTCACCCGCACTGGTTCACGCATTCCGCGCTGCCAGTGTGGGCGCTCAGGCGCGCAGGCAAAAAGTTCGACAGTTATCTGCGCGAGCGCGAAACGCTGGTCAGAAACGGTAAACTAACCGAGGCCGAGCGCAAGCGCGTGGAGTTCGAGCGCAACATCGTGCGCTACGTCGGTGCTCCGCTACTCGGCGCGTTTAGTTGCGCGGCGGGCGCGGCGATGTTCGCGCAGATTTTTCAGCCGGGGGCGATCACCGGTGCGCCGATCAGTTGGCTACTCGGCGGCAACCCGTTTCTTGACGGTGTGTGGCTTTTCGCCAACGGCGTCGTCTGTTTTCAGCAAGGGTATAAGTTTTTCATGATCGCGTTGAACGACCAACAGGATGTCGCGCGAATCGTGCGCGAGATCAGAGGCTTGCTGCCCGCCGCCACGTCCGCCAGTGCATAACGGGCGACAGACACACCGGAATCACCGTCACACATCGAGGCCGTCGGAGAATGCAAATCAGCGGAAAGCTGAGGACTCCGGCGGCCTCGGCGCGTTCACTTGATGGTCACAGGAAATGGCGTGAAGGAAAGAAGAAATACGAAGAGCGTCAGGAGCGCGACGACGATGCGTGCGGTTCCCAAGTCATCCGCTTCGTTTTCGGCCTGCGGGTGGCGTAGGCGCAACATCACGACGAGCAGCAACGCGTAGACGAAGCCGCTCGGCGAGTTGTGCCACAGCAGACCGAGCGCGGCGAGCGCGGCCATCGAAAGGAACGCGAGGCGACCGACTTGCCGGTGCGCCTCCCTTCCGAAAAAAGCGTAGGTCGCGTGGCCACCGTCGAGTTGGCCGACGGGTAGGAGATTCAAACTCGTCACCAGCAGGCCGACCCACGCGGCGAAGTAAAAAGGATTGGGGGCAATGTTGCTGATGTCCTGAACGCCGAACAACATTGCGAACGCGAGTATCAATGGCGGGTCATTGAAGATGATGATGCCGTCGGCGGGAAGTGGAGACTCATGGGGGCGTGCCGTCAGAATCGCGGCGGCGGCGATTGGTAGAAGCGCCGCGAAGCCGGCTAGCGGCCCGGCCACGCCGATGTCGAAGAGTGCGCGGCGCGAGGGGATCGGCGATTTAATTTTGATGAACGCGCCGAACGTGCCCGCGAGAAAAAGCGGCGGCGCGGGAACGAAAAAAGGCAGAGTGGCTTCGACGCCGTAGCGCCGGCAGGCAACGTAGTGTCCCGCCTCATGCGCCAACAGAATGAATGACAGCGCGCCCGCAAACTCTACTCCCTCGGCCAAGAGTGCCGGATGCGTGACGCTGTAAGCGACAACTGCCGCCACCGTTTCGAGGTAAAACCGGGGAAGGAAAAAAACGTAATCGAGCCAACTTTCAGGGATTGGAATTGTCGGCTCAGGGAGATACTGAAGATCAGGAGCGAGCAGCACGCCGGCCAGCGTCATCGTCAACACCGTCAGG
>JBPCPQ010000154.1:0-2619 GCA_050999015.1 Pyrinomonadaceae bacterium
GTTCGCGTTTGAGCAGCCGCTCCTTCTGCTCTTCCTTGCTGATGTGTAGATAGAACTTGAGGATGATCGTCCCGGAGTCGGCAAGCAGCCGCTCGAAGTTGTTGATGTGATCGAAGCGACCGCGCCAGACGCTTTCGTCAACGAGGTTGTGAACGCGCGCCACCAAAATATCTTCGTAGTGCGAGCGGTTGAAGACCGTGATGTGCCCGCGCTTGGGAGTTTGCGCGTGAATCCGCCAAAGGAAATCGTGCGATAGTTCTTCCGGCGTCGGGACTTTGAAGGACGCCACTTCGCACCCCTGTGAATTAAGCGGGCCGGTAACATTGCGAATCGTTCCGTCTTTGCCGCTCGTGTCACGACCCTGTAAGACAATCAGCACGCTTTTCTGCGCGGATGCATACAACAATTCCTGAAGCTCAACCATCTCTTCCATCAAGCCCGTGAGCATTGTTGACGCGTCGTCGCGTTTTAAGCCTTTAACGTCTTCCGGGTCGAAATCATTCAGACGAATTTTAGCGCCGTCCGCGACGCGGTGTGAGTAGGTCATTTGAGCATCCTCTGAGGCTTGCGAATGGGTAAAGATGGAGTCGGAGTGTCGTCGTGCTGAATATCTCACAGCACATAAAGCGCGCCCGTCTCGGCGGGAATTGATACTATGCGCCGCGCCAATATGCAAATGAGTTCATCCTCGCGCTCCTGCGGCGCGAAAACACTGAAGCAGGTTTTGGAATGTTATAGTGTTTATAAAAGTGCCGTTGTCAGCAGGCGAGGCAAGAGTGATATGGAAATTCGGTAACATTTGATTAAACGTGAGTTGACGGCGGGCGAAAGAAGTGGAGTCAGGGACTGCGACATTTCACCGGCCACGTTGATATTCGAGCTGGGGGACTAAGAGATGAGACGAAGAGATGCCGGTCGGGGGTTAATGGCAGCCGGAGTTATATGTTTACTCGGATGCGTTCCCTTCGTGTTAAGTGATTTCTCGATTGGTGCGGAGCGGATTGCGACGGCGCTGCTTTACGTCGGGATCGTGGCGTTTGTGGCGGGAATCGTAGTCTTCTGTATGGCGAGGGCGGGGAATCAACTGAGGAAGTGAAAACACGGAACACCTCGGCTTAATATCGAGCGCTCGTAATTGATTTATCAATCCCGGCGTGAAAGGTAAGACGGTCATTGCAAACGGCACCTGCTGAAGTCAAAAGCCTCGACGACTCTCAACTCCTACCATCAGGCATTCCGGCATCGCGCCGCTTGAATTTCTTCGCGCTGGTCTGCGTTATCTTCTTCACGGTGTCGGGCGGCGCGTTCGGCATCGAGCCGCTCGTGGGCACGGTCGGTGCGGGGCTGGCCGTCCTTCTCATTATTGTGACGCCGCTATTGTGGAGTCTGCCGATAGCGTTGATGGTCTCAGAGTTGTCGAGCGCGATGCCCGAAGAAGGCGGCTATTACGTTTGGGTGCGCAAAGGTCTCGGCGATTTTTGGGGCGTGCAAGAAGGTTGGTGGACGATCTGCTACACCGCTGTGGACATGGCGATTTATCCGGTGCTGTTTATCAACTATCTCGCCTTTTTCGTTCCCGCCCTCACGCTTGATGAAAACGGCTCGTCAACGTGGAGGGTCTTTTTTCTGCGATGGATAATCGCCGTCGCGTTAATCGCGGTGGCGCTCCTCGTCAACTGGCAGGGCGCGCGCGCTGTCGGGCGCAACGCGATGCTCAATGTTGGAGTGGTGCTCATCCCGTTCGCGCTGCTGACTCTCATCGGATTGACCCGCGAAGGCGCTTCCGGCGCGACGATAGCGGCGATTACGAGCGACCTTTCAAATCCGAAAGATTCCGGGCTTCTTGGTCTGGGGCTGGCAACCGTGCTGTGGAACTATTGCGGGTGGGACAACGTCTCGACCTTCGCCGGCGAAGTCAACGAGGCGCGTCGTAATTACCCGCGCGCTTTGGTCGCGGCTCTGCCGCTGACAATCGCCGCATATCTTCTGCCGGTGCTGGCCGGCATCGCACTGACGACCGACAGTGCGGTATGGAATGAAGCGGCGGGGTGGCCGGTAATCGCCGAAACACTCGGAGGCCGATGGCTGGGATTGCTGCTGGCCGGGGCGGCGCTCGTGTCGGCATGGTCGCTTTTCAACAGCCAACTGCTCTACGTCTCGCGCCTGCCTTTCGTGATGGCGCGCGACAAATGGCTGCCGCGACGATTGGCGCGCGTCTCGCCGAAGACCGGCGTGCCGACGACAGCGCTCGCGCTGTCGTGCGCAGTGTCGGCAATGTTTGCCGCGCTGCCGTTCGGTAAATTGGTCATCATTGATATTTTGCTTTACAGCGCCGCGTTGTCACTGGAATTCTTCGCGCTGATTGCGCTCCGGCGGCGGTGCCCCGAAATGCCACGCCCGTTTCGCATCCCCGGCGGCATGCCGGTGTTGGTGCTGATAACACTGACCCCGATGGGTTTCGTTGCGCTCGTCGTGGCGGCGACAACCAGCGGCCCGGAGGCCGACATCAGGCAAGCCGTCGTCGTTCTGTTCGCGCTCGTCAGCGGCGTTGCTCTTTATTTTTTGAGAAGGAACAAGGCAGCGCGGCGCGATTCAAAAGCTGAGGAGTAGCGAGTGATG
>JBPCPQ010000499.1:0-3638 GCA_050999015.1 Pyrinomonadaceae bacterium
AGGAGTACGGCGACCGCGTGCAGTTAGTCGTGCGTGATTTTCCGCTCAGGCAACACGTCAACGCCTTCAAGTCCGCCGAGGCCGCCGAGGCCGCACGCGAGCAAGGGAAGTTTTGGGAATATGTTTCGCTTCTTTTTGGCAATCAATCGGCGCTCGACTCCGCGAACCTCAAAGAATACGCGACGCGCGTCGGCCTTGATCGCCGAAAGTTCGACGCGGCCCTTGATTCCGGCAAGTACGCCGAGAAGGTGCAGCGTGATTTGCAGGACGGCACCCGATTCGGAGTGAACTCGACACCGACCCTTTTCGTCAACGGCCGGCGAATCGAAGACAGATCATACGAAGGCGTTAAGAGCATTATCGAAAAAGCCCTTAAGGATGGCGCGAAAGGTAGGTAGTCAGTTTGTTAAGCGAGGAGGTGCGGAGTTTTTTAGTTGTGCGCCCGCGCTTCCGTGGCTAGGTGCGGTGGCAGATTCGTGTAACCATACCGGCCTGATATGCGTCTTTAAGGTTAGTTGTGACGGAATGCTCCGACTTTCTAGTGAGGCTTTCCCCTGCGGTGTCGGTGAGCGGTGTTTTTCACGCAGAAGACGGGCGGCGACATGCTTCAAAAACTTCTTGTCTCGCGTGCATACTGATTTACAAAATCAGTATCCGGTGTGTTTGCGCGGTCTGAAGTTGTTCCTGATACTTGAAAGCGAAACGTCATATATCGCATTTTTGCGGTGCTCCCTGCTAACAGACTTTTGCTACACAAATAACCTGCGGTGTGCTGGCATTACTTGTCGAGGAACTATCAATGAAAAAATACTTTGTTCTTTCCACGTTAATTGTAGCGCTCGTCGTAACTGAGAGAGCGTTCGGGCAAACGGCGGCGGGCGCCACGCAAACCCAGACGGGTGGGGCGCAGGCAACGGATGCCGGCATTACTCCGAACGGAGTGATCGGCGATGTTGCGGTGATAGATGCGTCCGGCAAACAGATGTTCGTCAAAACCGCCGCTGGCGCGGTGGTCACCGTCTCGCTCGACGACGCGACCTCTTACATGCGCGTCGCGCCCGGCGAGAAAGACTTGAAGAACGCGACGAAGACGACGCTCGCCGAGGTCGGCGTCGGCGACCGCGTGTTCGCGCGCGGCAAAGTCGCCGACGACCGCCGGTCGGTTCCGGCGCGCGTGGTAATCGTGATGTCGAAAGCGGACATCTCGAAGAAGCATGACAGCGACCGCGAGCGGTGGCGTGAGCGTGGCGTGGTCGGTGTCGTCTCGGCGCTCGATCCGGCAACGAAGGAAATCACATTGCAGTCGCGCGGGCGCGGGGAGCCGCAGCCGGTCGTCATCGCGGCGGGCAAAGACACGGTGAAGTTCCGCCGTTACGCGCCCGACTCCGTGAAGTTCAGCGACGCTAAAGAGAGTTCGTTCGCCGAATTGAAAGTCGGCGACCAGTTGCGCGCGCGCGGCGAAAAGAGCGCCGACGGTGTGCGCTTCACGGCGGAAGAAATCGTCTCCGGTTCGTTCCGCACGATGTCCGGCACCGTCTCCGCCGTCAACGCTCAGGCCGGCGAGATCAAGTTGAAGGATTCGCAATCGCAGCAGGAGTTAACGGTTGTGATTAGCAAAGACTCGATGGCGCGGCGCATTCCGGCGGAGTTCGCGCAGATGATGGCGATGCGCGGCGGACAAGGTGGCGGCCCCGGTCGGACGGGCGGCGGGGGTGGTGGTGCCGCCGATTCGCCGCAAGGTCAACCCGGCGCGCGTCCGACGAATCCGAATCCCGGCGCGGGTGGCCCGCCTCCCGGCGGCGGTGGGGCGCGTGGGATGGGCGGCCCCGGCCGTATGATGGGCGGTGGCGGTGGTGATTTCGCGGAGAGGTTGGAACAACTTCCCGAAGTGACCGTCGCGGAATTAAAGCCGGGCGACACGCTGATTGTTTCCAGCACTGCCGGCACCGATCCGTCGCGCGTGACGGCGATTCATCTCATCGCGGGCGCTGAGGCGCTCGTTAACGTGATGCAGCAGAGACGCGCTGCCAGCAGCGGCGGTGGTCCCAGCATGTCCGGCCTCGGCCTCGATTTCGGTATCGGCCTGCCGTAAGCATTCGACATTCAATCTACAAAAATAAAAACAGCGGGGACGCTTTTTTGGAAGCGTCCCCGCTGTTTTTTTTTATTCGCCTTGTTTTGGCCGGTGGCAACCGCGTTGAGCGGTCAGACGCTTAGAAGCTCTTGCTCTTTGGTCTTCGACAAGTCGTCGATCTTTCCGATGTAAGTGTCAGTGAGTTTCTGAATCTCGTCGAGTCCGTCGCGTTCGTTGTCCTCTGAGATGGTCTTATCTTTGAGCATCTTCTTTAGTCGCTCGTTGGCGTCGCGGCGCACGTTGCGGATTGCGGTACGATGTTCTTCGGCGTATTCGTGAACCTGCTTCGCGAGTTGTTTGCGTCTTTCTTCGGTGAGCGCCGGGACGGGCACGCGCACCATCTTGCCGTCATTCATTGGATTCAGTCCGAGGTCGGAGGAGCGAATCGCTTTCTCAATCGCGCCGAGTTGAGTTTGATCCCACGGCTGAACAGTGATTAACTGCGGCTCCGGCGCATGCACCGAGGCCATCTGACTAAGCGAGGTCGGCGTGCCGTAGTAGTCAACCATCACCGAATCGAGCAGACTCACGGCGGCGCGTCCCGTGCGGACGGTCGCCAGCCTGCGCCGAAAATCATCAATCGCCCCTTCCATGCGCGGGCGCGTCTCTTTGATAACGTCTTTCTCGCTCATAAGAATCTCCGAACGTGATAGGTAATGGGTAATAGAAGAAAAGCTTTAGCTCGTCACATATCACTTATTACCTGTCACTCCCTTTCAGTGCAAACCCGAGTGCCGATGCCGGCTTCGCCCATCACGACGCGCATGATGTTGCCGGGCGTGCGCATATTGAAAACGATGATTGGCAAGCTGTTGTCCATGCAGAGGGAAATGGCCGAAGCGTCCATCACTTTCAATTGCTGCTCAAGAACTTCTTGATAGGTGATGCAATCGTAACGCGTCGCCGTTTTGTCTTTCATCGGGTCGGCGGAGTAAATGCCTTCGACCTTCGTCGCCTTGAGGATAACGTCCGCTTTGATTTCCAGCGCGCGGAGCGCCGCCGCAGAGTCAGTCGTGAAATACGGATTACCCGTCCCGCCGGCGAAGATTACGACGCGCTTTTTTTCGAGGTGGCGGATCGCGCGGCGGCGGATGAACGGTTCGGCGACCTGCGGAATGTTGATTGCCGAGAGAATGCGCGTGTAGACGCCGGCTTTCTCCAAAGCGTCCTGCAACACGACCGCGTTCATCACCGTCGCGAGCATTCCGATGTAGTCGGCGGACGAGCGATCCATGTTGCCCGCGCTCTCCGACACGCCGCGAAAGATGTTGCCGCCGCCGACCACAATCGCGACTTCAACGCCGAGATCATGAATGTCTTTAACTTCTTCCGCGACTTCGCGCGCTACGTTGACATCAACGCCGTAATTCTGCGCGCCCATCAACGCTTCCCCCGAAGCCTTCAACATAATGCGGTGAAAGGCGGGGGAGCGATTTTCTACTTGTGCTTCAGCCGTCATCATAACGATTGCGGATTGCGGATTGCGGATTGCGGATTGCGGATT
>JBPCPQ010000023.1:0-3035 GCA_050999015.1 Pyrinomonadaceae bacterium
TAGTGTCACGCCTGCTCTCCCCGCCCCTTAACAAGTTATCCATCAGGGGAGACGCTGCTACCGTTTCCTTCCCGTCGCGTAAAGTGAACGGGAAACATTTTTGACAACGCGGCGAGATGCGGACGCCGCTTCCCGGAATCACGATCCTCGTAAAGAGCGTTCCCTCCGGGATGATGTGCCCGCATCCGGCGCAGATTACCGGGCGGAGCGCACGGTACGCTTGCTCCGTTCCTTTGTCACCCTTCAACTCCACTTCGCCGACGAACTCGCTAATTGGCTTATTCAAACCCTCTCCTCCGTGAGGCCGCGTTCATACACCACTCACGTTCCATGCCACGCCTGACAATCGCCTATCAGCGACTTTAACATTCAGAAATTGCGGAGGGCGGAGCGCCGCCCCCTCACTAATGAAGTGGTGCAATGTTCGGCGCGGCCCCGGCGGTCGCCGACGCCGCGTGGTGAGCGTCGGGCAGGAAATAAAAGAGGATACCTAGAATGGCGTACACCGAGAGCAACTGCACGCCCTCGACCCAGTTACTTTCGCCGTCGCCACTAATCTGCTCGACGATGAAGATTGAGGCGACCACCGCGATGACTTCCGGGACGGTAAACTCGAAGTTCATCGGACGCCCGAAAAGATACGACGCGAAGATAAGTACGGGTGCGACGAACAGCGCGATCTGCAAACTCGATCCGAGCGCGATCTGTAAGCTCAAATCCATCTTGTTGCGCATCGCCATCAGAATCGCCGACGAATGTTCGGCGGCGTTACCAATAATCGCGACGACGATTACGCCGACGAACACTTCAGTCAATCCCAGACTCTCTCTCGCCCGCTCGACCGCGCCCACCAAAAACTCCGAAATGAGCGCAACGAAAGCAGTCGCTATCAACAGGATCAGAGCTGCTTTTCTTAAAGACCACGGCGTCCCGTGATCCTCGGCCTCGGTGCGCTCGTGGCCCACTTCGGCGGCCACGCCCTGCTGGTGCTCGCCGACAAACAATGCTTTATGCGTGACGAGTGAGAAGACGAGCGTCATTCCGTAAGTAAGAATTAGCACGATAGCAATCGCGAGTGATAATTCCTGCTCGCGCTGCGGCGTCCAGCCGCCCTGCGCGACCGGCACCTGCGCCGCCACTTGATGACAGACCGTCGGGATGACGAGCGCGATGGCGGCGAGCGTCAAGGCGGTCGCCGTCACGCTGGCCGCCGTGCGGTTGAATTTTTGCTGCGGGAATTTCACGCCGCCCGCCAGAAACGACAGTCCGAGCACGAGCAGAATGTTGCCGATAATCGAGCCGGTGATCGAAGCTTTAACGACACCTTCCAAGCCTTTCGACAATGCAAAGAGCGCGATGATAAGTTCGGCTGCGTTGCCAAACGTCGCGTTCAGCAATCCGCCGACGCCCTGCCCCAAGTGCTCCGCCAAGTGCTCGGTGGCGCGACCCATCCACCCGGCCAGCGGAATGATGGCGAGGCATGAGACGATGAACAGCGCCGTCGGGTTCTCGAACGCCGGGACAAAGCGGAGCAGCGCGGCGATGGGCACGAATATCAGAAGCCAATCGAGTCGTGGCTTGAGCCACGAACTCCGCGACGGCGCGGGAGCAGGAGCGGATTCCGGGGTGACGGGCGATGATTGGGAAGTTGAAGGTTTTGCCATGCCATGTATTTACCACACACCCGCACATGGTTGAAGCATGCGGGGAAAACACTCACCTGACCCGCCCGCAATGAAAGGTGCAAAAGTTAAAAGCGTCCACTCGCCGGGAGCGCAAGCGGCTGCCTGCTAGGAAAACTATAGTGTCGCTTAATGAGTCGTGGCCGAGGCATGATGTGTTCGCGCTCACGCGCTCATGGCAGGCGAGCCGCCTGCGCTCCCGGCGTCCACATGCTTTGTCTTTTCCACGTTTCATTTAGGTTTACTATATATGCGAATCAAGGGTAGGAAGGTGGACTACTCACTGCGTCCTTTGCGTCATGCCTCTCTGCGTTCTGCGGCGGTTAGAGAATAGAACCTTAATTGCCGAAGAGCGCGGAGAAGATGCTGAGAGCGCAGGGATAAAGCCGCTTCTGCCGGATAAGTTTTCTACCCTTGATTCGCATTGAGCAGGTAGGGAAATGTTTTCCGGCATTATCGAACTCAATTTCTCCGCTATCAAAGGCTCAAACGATTTCTTTGTACCGAAATACTTTTTCCGATGTGCTTATATATAATCATCCTGTCAGGCAGGACGTGATGAAAGGTCGCTACTCATATTATGACGTGGACGCAAATCTATAACCCGCTCGGCAATCTGCTTCTTTCCGCGTTAGTCGCCGCTTTACCCGTCGTCGTCCTTTTAGGCTTGCTCGCGCTCTTTCACGTCCGCGCGCATGTCGCGGCGCTGTGGGGTCTCGCGGCTTCGATGCTTGTCGCAATCCTCATCTACGGAATGCCCGCGTCGTTCGCCATCGCCTCCGCCGCGAACGGCGCTTTGTTCGGACTCTTCCCTATCGGATGGATCGTCCTGAATGCCGTCTTCATCTACGACATCACGGTCGAGACCGGCAAGTTTGAGATTGTCAAAGAAACCATTGCCGGGTTAGCGTCCGACCGTCGCATTCAAGCCTTACTAATCGCGTTCAGCTTCGGCGCATTTATTGAAGGGGCGGCGGGCTTCGGCACGCCGGTCGCCATCTCCGCCGCGATGCTCATCGGCTTAGGCTTCAAGCCGCTTCAGGCGGCGGGACTCGCGCTCATTGGCAACACTGCTCCCGTCGCGTTCGGTTCTTTGGGGACGCCGATTATCGCGCTCGCGCGCGTCACGGGCTTGCCCGTCGAAGATTTAAGCATCATGGTCGGAAGACAGCTCCCGGTTTTCTCCGTCATCATTCCCTTCTGGCTGGTGTGGGCGATGGCGGGCTGGCGCGGGATGAAAGAGGTGTGGCCGGCGTGCCTAGCGACTGGCTTGAGCTTCGGCATCGTGCAGTTTCTCGTCAGCAACTATCACGGGCCCTGGGTCGTGGACATCGCCGCCTCGCTAATTTCGAT
>JBPCPQ010000021.1:0-3806 GCA_050999015.1 Pyrinomonadaceae bacterium
TAACATCTCGGCAGACAAAGGCGTGCGCCGCGTCATTTTCCCCGCGCCACGTGGCTTTCTGCAAGACATCTTCGGCGGCGGCGACAACCTCGCGGCGATGAGAGCCAAGCAGCAACAACGAGTTGTCTTCGAAGCACTCCCTGACGACATGCGCCGCGCGTTTAAGTACGCCGCGTTGTTCGATAAGATGAAGCACGGCGAGGCGATGGCGCTGATGCCGTTCGAGTTGAGAATAAGGTAACAGTGGTCGGTGATCAGTTTCTAAAAATAGAAGGCAGTAGGCAGAAAGCAGAAGGCAGCCAGAACGGGGAACCGAATCTTGGCTGCCTCAATTTTGTTTTACTGCTGACCACTGCTCGCTGCCTACTGCTTTCTGCCTTCTATCCTTTCCATTCCGCCCATGTACGGGCGCAGAGCTTCGGGAATCACAATCGAGCCGTCCGGCTGCTGGTAATTCTCTAGGATAGCAATCCAAGTGCGACCGACGGCGAGGCCGGAGCCGTTCAGCGTGTGAACGTATTCGGGCTTCGCTCCGCCCGCTCGTCGAAAGCGAATCTGCGCGCGGCGCGCTTGGAAGGCTTCGTAGTTCGAGCACGAAGAAATTTCGCGGAACGTGTTCTGGGTGGGAAGCCACACTTCGATGTCGTAAGTTTTCGCGGAGCCGAAGCCGATGTCGCCGGTCGAGAGCGTCACGGTGCGGTAGTGAAGCCCGAGCCTTTGAAGAATCGTCTCGGCGTCGCGCGTCAATTCTTCCAGTTCGTCGTAAGAATTCTCCGGGAGCGCGAGTTTAACTAATTCCACCTTGTCGAATTGATGCTGACGGATCAAGCCGCGCGTGTCGCGCCCGTAAGAGCCGGCCTCGGAGCGGAAGCATGGCGTGTAAGAAACCATCTTCAACGGCAACTCGGCGGCGTCCAATATCTCGTCGCGGTGAATGTTCGTGATTGGCACTTCCGCCGTCGGGATCAGATAAAGGTCGCGCTCGTCCGTCAGCTTAAACAAATCGTCCTCAAATTTAGGCAATTGTCCCGTGCCGAAAAGCGAAGCGCGGTTGACGATAAAGGGCGGGAGCGTCTCGGTGTAGCCGTGTTCACTCGTGTGCATGTCGAGCATGAAGCTAATCAGCGCGCGCTCCAGACGCGCGCCCGCGCCGCGCAGGATGGCGAAGCGCGAAGTCGCAATCTTGGTAGCGCGTTCGAGGTCGAGGATGTTCAGTGACGTAGCCAAGTCAACGTGATCCTGCGGCTCGAAGTCGAAAGAAGGCGACGCGCCCCAACGCCTGACTTCCACATTCGCCGCTTCATCCGTTCCGATTGGCACGCTTTCGTGCGTAACATTTGGGATTGTCGAAAGCAACTCGCGCATCCTTGCTTCCGCGTCGTCGCGCGTGCGGTCAAACTCTGCAATTTCTTCTTTTAATGAGACGACTTTTAAGCGAAACAAGTCCGCTTCATCGCGCTTTCCTTCTTTGATAAGTGCGCCGATTTGGCGACTATAATCATTGCGGAATTGGTTGCGAGTATCTGACTCGGCGATGACGCGCCGCCGCTCTGCATCAAGTTTTGCGAAGTCGTCGAGTGCAGCGGTCGGGAAACCGCGCGCTTCGAGCGTCGCGCGAACACGATCAAAATTTTCACGAACGAAGTTCAAATCAAGCATTTGCCGCTGTCCCTTTACGTGTGATATGAGTTAATCATCTTCACCAGCGTGAACGAAAAGCGTCAAGCTAACGGACGCGCCGAGATGTGTCAAGCGAGAGTCAAAACCTGCGCTCACATCATCATCATCTCTCGGCGCGAGACTGTTCGCATTACTTTCAGGAATTAACTCACGGGAGCCTTATAGCTTGTTATGCCACAGAAAATAAGAAAAGCTGTGTTCCCAGCCGCCGGACTGGGTACACGATTTTTACCGGCCACCAAAGCGTCGCCGAAAGAGATGCTGCCGCTCGTTGATAAGCCGCTTATCCAGTACGGAGTTGAAGAAGCGGTCGCGTCTGGCATTGAGTCAATCATCATCGTGACGGGGCGCGGCAAGAGCGCCATCGAAGATCACTTCGATATTTCGTTCGAGTTGGAAAACTTGCTGCGCGAGCGCGGCAAGAACGAAATGCTGGAGCAGGCGCGGGCCGTCTCCGAAATGGCGCGCATCAGTTACGTCCGCCAGCGCGAGGCGCTCGGCCTCGGCCACGCCATCTTGCAAGCTCGCGATTTCGTCGAGAACGAGCCGTTCGCCGTGATGCTCGCCGACGACATCGTTGACGCCGAGACGCCCGCGCTGAAACAGATGCTGAGAGTCTACGAACAATACGACGCGCCCGTTCTCGGCACGATGCAGATTGCGGGCGAAGCCATCTCGCGCTTCGGCGTGATTGACGCAGATGAAGTGAGCGACGGCGTGTTCAAAATCAAAGACATGGTTGAGAAGCCGCCGTTCGCCGAAGCGCCCTCAGACCTCGCGATCATCGGGCGCTACATCCTCACGCCCGACATCTTTGACGAGATCGAACGAACGGGCGCGGGCGCGGGCGGCGAGATTCAAATCACCGACGCGATGCGCTCGCTGCTGAAAAAGCGTCCGTTCTACGCCGTGCGCTTTGAAGGCACACGGCACGACGCGGGCGACAAGCTGGGATTCCTGATTGCGACGGTCGAGTTCGCGTTGAAGCGTCCCGACCTCGGCCCGGAGTTCAGAGATTATTTACGCGCATTGAAGCTGTAAGGAGATGTCAGATGTTAGATGCTGGATGTCAATAGGTAAGGCTGAATACCAGCATCCGACATCTAGCATCTGCTTTAAGTGGAGGGAGAGAATCTTTTGAGCAGCGAGGAGAAGCAGTTTGCAGGACGTGCGGCGATTGTCACGGGCGCGACGCGCGGCATCGGTCGCGCCATCGCGTTAGAGTTGGCGCGGCGCGGAGCATCGGTCGCATTCAACTACGCGAAGAGCGCGGAAGCCGCCGACGTGTTGAAGGCTGAAATAGAAGCGATGGGAGTCAGCGTATTCGCCGCGCAGTGCGACGTGGCAAACACCGAAGCCGCGACCGCGATGGTGAAAGAAGTTAAAGAGATTTTCGGGCGAATTGATTTCCTCGTCAACAACGCGGGAATCGTGCGGGACAACCTGATTCTACGAATGAAAGAAGAGGACTGGGACGCTGTGCTCGACACGAATCTGAAGGGGGCGTGGAATTTCTCGCGCGCCGCGTTGCGTTTTATGCTGAGGCAGGAAGGAGGCGGAGCGATTCTCAACGTCTCTTCAATCAGCGGCGTGGTCGGAATGGCCGGGCAATCAAACTACTCGGCGTCTAAAGCCGGCATGATCGGTCTGACTAAAGCTTTAGCCAGAGAAGTGGCGAGCCGTAACGTCGCGGTCAACGCCCTCGCGCTCGGTCTCGTGGCTACCGACATGTCCGGCGCGCTTGACGAAAGCTACCGAGAAAAGCTCATCGAGCAAATCCCGATGAAACGCTTCGCTGAGCCTGACGAAGTAGCGCGTATCGCGTGCTTCATGATTTCAGAGTCGGCGCGCTATATAACCGGTCAGGTGATTCAAGTTGACGGTGGATTAGCGATGTAAGAATTTTGGATTTGCGATTGCCGGTTTTCGATTTGCAGACCCGTCCAGAGTATTGTTCTAGCGGGAAAGCAAAAATCGAAAACTAAAATGAAGGAAGCCCCGTCAATCTTTCTTAAAGACTAGCGGGGCTTAGAACTTTGGGGCAGGCTCGGAGATGACAGGGTGGCGTTGGCAAAGTGCTGGAGATCGTCACTTACGGGCGATCCGGCGATTTTAGGCGGTCGTTG
>JBPCPQ010000196.1:0-6714 GCA_050999015.1 Pyrinomonadaceae bacterium
CACTGACGCGCCTCGCGCATGACCGCCTCGCGCCGTAGGTCGTAGAGTTTAAGAATCAACTCGGCGCTCTCTGCTTTTGTACTCATCAATCATTCTCCTCGTGTTTGTGGGCTGTTCGTCGAAGGCGCTTCTGTGTCAGTGCCGTCCGGTACTTGAAGGGTCAACATGAGAGTGGTGCCGCATGAGGGACATGGGAGCCATTCAAAAATCGGCGGTGATGTTACGCGCGTGGTTTTCCCCGATGTCGAATCAGTTTGGCTCCTTGTCGCCCCATCGTCCGTGATGATTTCGTTACAGATGTCAACGCATTCGTTACAGATGTAGACGGTGGTGCCGGCGATTAGTTTCTTCACTTCGTTCTGCAATTTACCGCAGAACGAGCAGCGCAGCACCTCATCTTTCCTTCTTGTCATGAGACCTCCGCTTCGTCGGCAGCAACCGGACGGGGGACGACATCGCGCGTCCGCCGCCGGCATGGCTAAAATGATAAAGGCTGGTCGCCTGCGGAGCGCATTGCGGTGTTGGGTAGTGCGGTTGCTGACGTAAGGCTTAAGGGGGTCGGCCTGATTCTGCCTGAAGCGCGCGGGCGGACGCGGCGGCGGTAATCCGCTCGTGCCGCCCCACGCGGTTCGTTAGTCGGCCATCGTCGGCGTGCCCTGCGACGGCGGATCGGTTGTCCACACCGGCGGGTGCGTCGGGTCGTCGGTCGCCCCGGCGTCTGTCGGGCAAGCGTCTTCGAGGGCGAGCGAAAGCACCTCGTCAATCGTCTCGACGAATTGAACGTTGAGCGCGGCCCGCACCTCTTCGGGTACTTCCTGTAAGTCTTTCTCGTTGTCTTTCGGGATGATGACCGTCGTGATCCCGAAGCGGTGCGCGGCCAGCAATTTCTCCTTGATGCCGCCGACCGGCAGCACGCGCCCACGCAACGTAATCTCGCCGGTCATCGCAAGGTCTCTGCGGACGGGCACGCGCCCAAGCGCGGAAGCCATCGCGGTCGCCAGCGTGACACCCGCCGACGGGCCGTCCTTCGGAATCGCCCCTTCGGGAATATGCACGTGAAGGTCGCGCTTGCGGATAAATTCCAGATTCATTCCCAGACGTTCCGCGCGCGACTTGATGCACGTCAGCGCGGCCTGCGCTGACTCCTGCATCACTTCGCCGAGTTTGCCGGTGAGGGTCACTGCGCCGCGCCCTTTGGTGAGCGTTGTCTCGATCTGTAAGACCTCACCGCCAACTTCCGTCCACGCGAGGCCGACGGCGAGTCCGATTTCGCTGGCGGCGGCGACGAATTGCTGGCGGAACTTGATAGTGCCGAGCATTTCGCGGACGCGCTCCGGCGTTACCACCTCTGCGAAATCCTCGCCGGCGTTTTCGCCGACCAACTTCCGCGCCACCTTACGGCAACACGACCCGATCTCGCGTTCGAGGTTGCGCACGCCGGCCTCGCGTGTGTAGTGGCGGATAAGCTCCAGCAGACCTTCGTCGGTGAAACTTACCTGTTCAGTCTTTAGCCCGCTCCCTTCGGCTTGTTTCGTGACGAGGTGGCGCTTGGCGATTTCCAGTTTCTCGCGCTCGGTGTAGCCGGAGAGGCGCAGGATTTCCAAGCGATCTTGGAGCGGCGGCGGAATTGTGTGCAGCACGTTCGCCGTCGCAATAAAGAAAACCCGCGAAAGGTCGTACTCGACATCAAGGTAGTGATCCTGAAACGTGTTGTTTTGCTCCGGGTCGAGCACTTCGAGAAGCGCCGCTGACGGGTCGCCGCGAAAATCCGCGCCGAGCTTATCAACTTCGTCGAGCAGGATCAGCGGATTGACTGTCCCGGCCTTCTTCATCATCTGGATGATCTGTCCGGGGAGCGCGCCGATGTATGTGCGGCGGTGGCCGCGAACCTCCGCCTCGTCGCGCACGCCGCCGAGAGAGAGGCGCACGAACTTCCGGCCCGTCGCCCGCGCGATTGATTTGCCCAAAGAAGTCTTGCCGACTCCCGGCGGGCCGACGAAGCATAGGATCGAGCCTTTCGGGTTCTTCACGAGTTGACGCACGGCCAAGTGCTCAAGGATACGTTCTTTGATTTTCTCCAAGCTGTAATGGTCTTCGTTCAAAATCTCTTCGGCCTTCGAGAGGTCTTTGATCTCTTTCGACTTTTGCTTCCACGGAACGCTCAGCAGCCAATCAATATATGTGCGCGAGACCGTGCCTTCGGCAGACATCGGCGGCATCGCTTCGAGCCGGTGCAGTTCCTGTAAGGCTTTCTCCTTCGCCTCATCGGACATGCCCGCTTCTTCGATTCGTTTGCGTAGGTCTTCGACCTCGGCCTTCTCGTCTTTGCGTCCGAGTTCTTTGTGAATCGCTTTGATCTGCTCGTTGAGGTAGTACTCTTTCTGCGCCTTCTCCATTTGCTTTTTGACGCGCGCCTGAACCGTGCGGTCGAGTTGGCGCTTGTCCACCTCGACTTCCAACAGTTCGATCAGGCGCTGCAAGCGGCCGTGCGTGGAGAAAGTTTCCAAAAGCCCCTGCTTGTCTTCGACGGAAATGCGGAGTTGTGAAGCGAGGGCGTCGGCGAGGTGCGACGGGTCTTGATTCCTGAGCGCTGTCTGTAGCGCGTCGGTCTGCGCTTCCGGCGCGAGGCGCAAATGCTGTTCGACGAGTTGGCCGATGCGCTGAATGAGTGTGTCAACGCGTGCGCCGGTTTCCGCCACGACGGGCGCGCGGCGCACCGTCGCGGTAAACGCCCCGTTGTCGTTCTCGACGCGAATCGCCGTGGCGCGCTCGCGGCCTTCGACGACCACTTGCGTCTGCCCGTTCTCCTGCCGTTGCGCCTGCAAGATGCGAGCGATAGTCCCGACCCGGTAGACATGATCCGGCGTCGGCTCGTCAACCGAAGCGTCGTGCTGCGTGGCGAGGAAGATCGTGCGGTCGCCGGCCAGCGCCTCTTCCAAAGCACGCACCGAACCGGGCCGTCCTATTTTGAATTTGACTTTCGTGAAAGGGAAAATTACGACATCGCGGATCGGCACCATCGGAAATCGCGCAATGTCAGTAGGAGTGCGGTCTGAGTATTCTTCCATAGATAATAAATTCTTTGACCTGTCTCTATATAAGATTCAAGGGCGAACCGCATTATCCGGCTCGCCCCGCCCTTCAAGCAAATTGGATTTTAGACTATTTCTCGTGGACGCGCCACCACGAGAGGGATGAGGGCGGAAGGATGAGGGATGAATAAGAAAGAAGGCAGGGCGATGCTCTACTTCATCCCTTCGCCCTCATCCCTCATCCCTCATCCCTTCAATTACGCTGCTTCGTCCACGCCGGTGAGACCTTCGCCGGGGAGGGCGCGATGGCGGTCAACCATCTCGCTGGTGATGACAAATTCTTTGATGCGCTTCTGGGAGGGGAGTGTATACATCGCGTCGAGCAGAAGCTCTTCCATAATCATCATCAAGCCGCGCGCGCCGACCTTGCGCTGGACGGCCTGTCTGGCGATGGAGCGTAGCGCGTCTTCGGAGAAGCGCAGCTTGACGTTATCGAAGTCGAATTTTTTCTGATACTGTTTGATGAGCGCGTTCTTCGGCTCAGTCAGAATTCTGATGAGCGCCGATTCGTCCAACTCGTGGAGCACGCCGAGAACGGGTAGTCGCCCGACAAATTCAGGGATCAACCCGTAGCGCACGAGGTCTTCCGGTTGAGTCGCCGCGAGCGCCTCGGCGTAACGGTCTGACCCGCCCCTGATTTCGGCATGAAAGCCCATTGACTTGTTACGCAGTCGCCGCTCGATGACTTTCTCTAAACCGACGAACGCACCGCCGCAGATAAAGAGAATGTTGGTCGTATCGACGGGGAAGAATTCCTGATGCGGGTGCTTGCGTCCGCCCTGCGGCGGGACGTTGGCGACCGTGCCCTCGAGAATCTTTAAGAGCGCCTGCTGCACGCCCTCACCCGACACGTCGCGCGTGATCGAGGGGTTCTCGTCCTTGCGGCAAATCTTATCAACTTCGTCAATGTAGATAATGCCCTGCTGTGCCCGCTCGACGTCGCCGTTCGCCGCCTGTAGAAGTTTCAAGATGATGTTCTCGACATCCTCGCCGACATAGCCGGCTTCCGTCAGCGTCGTCGCGTCAACGATGGTGAAGGGGACTGAGAGCATGCGCGCGAGCGTCTGCGCCATCAAGGTCTTTCCCGTTCCCGTCGGGCCGATGAGAAGGATGTTCGATTTTTGTATCTCGACATCCGAGCGACGCCGCGCCATCTCAATGCGTTTGTAGTGTTGGTAGACGGCGACTGCGAGGCGCTTCTTCGTGTCTTCCTGACCGATCACATATTCGTCAAGGAAGCTTTTGATCTCGGAGGGTCTCGGAAGCGGTGGTCTCGTCGCGACGGCCTCGGCCTGCTGGTCGTCGGTGATAATCTCGTTACAGATGTCAATGCATTCGTTGCAGATGTAGACGGTAGGGCCGGCGATTAGTTTCTTTACTTCGTTCTGCGATTTGCCGCAGAACGAGCACCGTAACGTGTCATCGGTTCGACGTACCATAAGAGTCTTAGGGATTTGCGATTGTTGATTTCAGATTTGCGATTGTTGATTAGCGATTCTTGACAGTGGAACAATAAATCGAAAAATCGGCAATCAAAAATCGTACATCTTCTACTCTCGATGCGCGATCACTTCGTCAATGAGGCCGTACTCTTTGGCCTGCACCGACGACATAATGCGGTCGCGCTCAACGTCACGCTCGATTGTGTCGTAGGGTTGTCCCGTGTGCTTCGCCAGAATGTTCGAGGTCAACTCGCGCATGCGGATGATTTCTTCGGCCATGATACGAATGTCGGTGGCCTGCCCCTGCGCGCCGCCCGACGGTTGGTGAATCAGGATGCGCGAGTTGGGCAGCGCAAAGCGTTTGCCCTTCGCTCCCGCCGCGAGCAGCATCGCCGCCATCGAAGCGCACTGGCCGACGCAGATCGTCGTCACGTCCGGGCGGATAAACTGCATCGTGTCATAGATCCCCATCCCGGCGGTGATTGAGCCGCCCGGTGAGTTGATGTAGAGGTTAATATCTTTTTCGGGGTCTTCGGCTTCGAGGAACAGAAGCTGGGCGACGATTAAGTTGGCAATCTGATCGTCAATCGGAGTGCCGATGAAAATAATATTGTCTTTCAAAAGGCGCGAGAAGATATCGAAGGCGCGCTCGCCGCGTGCCGTCTGCTCAACAACCATTGGAACTAAAGCCATACCTGATAACTCCAGATTTCTATCAGTCTTTTGTGTCCCGCGATTTCTACGCATCAAAAGCGAGACGGAAGTTGCCGCGTCTCGCTTTTGGTGTTTAATCTCTTCCAATGCTTGACGGATATTGCCTCGCGCGGGTCATCAACTTTGTCCTTCATTCGGTTGCGCTTCACCGCCGCCGGTGGCCGCGCTGCTCTTCGCAACTTCCTGACTCTCCAGCGGCGTGTTCAATTCGGTGGGCTGTTCTTCCGCTTCCTCATCGCGCCATTCTTCATCACGGACGATTGCGTTTTCGGCGATGAGGTCAAGCACCTTGCGGCTACGCAATCTGTCGGCGATGCTACGTTCGCCTCCCTGCTTTGTCAAGGCAGCACGCACTTGCTCAACTGATTGTCGTCGCGCTTCAGAAAGCAACGCGATTTCCGCTTCGACTTCCTCGTCTGAAACCTCAATCTGTTCCTCGTCGGCGATGCGCTCAAGCAGCATCGAGCCGCGCAGGTCTTCCGTCGCGCGGGGCCTGAGCGCGTCGCGCAAGGCCTCCCAATTCAACTCCTGTTCGCGCGGGTCAATGCCGCGCCGCAACATATCGAGCACGGTGGACTGTAGCATCTGCTGACTCTGAAGCTCGACGAATGTTTCGGGAACTTCAAACTGGTGCGCGGTAATGAGCTTGCTCACCGCTTCGTTGCGCATGCGGCTCTCGGATTCGTGCCGGGCGTGCTGAGTTAAATTCTCGCGCACGCGGTCGCGCAGCGCCTCGATTGATTCGATGCCTTCCTCGCCCAGACTCTTCGCCCACTCGTCGTCAAGTTCGGGCGTCTCTTTGACGCGCACCGCCGACACCGTTGCAGTGTACTCGACCTCCTTGCCGGCCAGACCCTTCGATGTGAACTCTTCGGAGTATTTAACGGTGAATGTTTTCGCTTCGTCGGGGCGCGTGCCGGAAAGATTGTCGTTGAACTCCGGCACCACGCCGTCGCCGCCAAGCACGACGTCCACGTCCTCAACCTTGATGTCTTCGTCGGCAGGCGGGTTGATAAAGCGTCCCTGAAAATCAACCGTCACGGTGTCGCCGGTTTGCGCAGCGCGATCTTCGACGGGTTGAAGTGTGGCCGAGTTTTCGCGCAGACTTTCGATCACTTCGTCAACGTCTGCATCCGTCACGGGACGCACGCGGCGCGCAAGCTCCAAACCTTTGTACTGTCCGAGTGCGACTTCAGGGAATACCTCGACATGCACATGGATCGAGATGGGCTGCTCGCCGAAGTTGTCGAGACCTTCGTTGTTGTCAATATGCACGTCAGGCTCGCCGATCACATTGAGCGAGCTTTCGGTGACGGCGTTGTTGATCGCCTGCGGCACAATCTGTTGCAGCACCTCGCCGCGAATCTCACCTTTGAATCGCTGGCGCACGATGTTACGCGGCGCGTGGCCTTTGCGAAATCCCGGCACGCTGGCGATTCGCGCGTAGCGGTCGCTGACGCGGTCGT
>JBPCPQ010000014.1:0-4777 GCA_050999015.1 Pyrinomonadaceae bacterium
TCCGAAGGCAGCGAACTCAAGGCGCGCTATGGCGTCACCTTCGAGCCTCTCTCTCCGCTGCTTTCCGCCGAGGGTCAAGCCTTCGAGCGCGACAAAGTTGAAGAACTGCGCGGGCAGGGCGAGCAAGTCGTTGATCTGACGAACAGAAGCGCCGCCGACTTTCTCGACGAGTTGCGGCATCAAGCATCAGGGCGCACTTATTACTATCAGCCGGCGCTCGAAGGTCACATCGGCGGATGGGCGAGCGGCGGTCGGGCGGATTTAATTGAAGCAACTCGCGCAAGCGACGGGGTATTTAGCTTCGTCGTGATAGACATCAAGGCGAGCGTGCGCGAGACAGTCGGCTTCCGCTTGCAGGTCGCCTTCTACGCCGTGCTGCTGAAAGGATTGTTGCGCGAAGCCGGGTTAGGTCTTGAAGAGATTCGCGGCGCGATTGCCTCACGCGACATCGAATTTATTCCGGGCGCGTGGAAGGCGTTTGATCTCGCTCTTTTCACAGACGAAATCAACCGGTTCGTCGCCGCCTCAGACTCGGATGTGGCGCGTGCCGCCGCCGCTTCTTTCAAAACGGCGGTCTATCACCTCGGCGCACACTGCGACGGCTGTCCATACAACGCGCTCTGCTTCGTGGACACTGCCGAACGGCAAGACCTATCGCTCGTCCCGCATCTCACGGTGACGGAGAAGCGCGCCCTTCATGCAGAGGGTATCAAGAGAGTCAGCGACCTATCCAGATTGATAACCTACACGGCGCGCGGCGTCGAAATCGCGCCGGGTTGCGAGGCCGAAGTTAACCGCATGAGTGGACAATGGGCGCTCGGCGCGCGCCTCCCCACTCTCGCCCAACGCGCCTGCGCCGCGCTCGCACGAAGTGATAAAGAAATCGAGCACAGGCGCACTCTCTACGCTTCCAACTGGGGTTCGCTCCCCGACACCAATCAATATCCCGATCTCGTCAAAGTCTTCGTTGACGCACAGCGCGACCACATCCAAGACCGTTTGTATATGCTGGCGGCGAGCGTCGTTGGTCCTCGCGGCGCGGAGAACGTGGTTGAGATGGCGGACGCCGTGCCCGACCTTGAAAGCGAACAAAGCTTGCTCATCGGGTGGCTACAAAAGCTTCTGCCAATTATCAAGCGCGTCGCCGACTCGGATGATGCGCCCTTGCACGTTTACCTCTTTGATCGTCGCGGGCAGAGTTCGCTGCTCGACGCGCTCGCCCGCCACTTCGACGCGCTGTGCGGTATTCCGGCTTTCTACGATTTGCTGACTTCGACGCCGGCACTCACACAGAGCATGATTTCTTTTCTCAGTGATGAAGTCTCACAACGGCAGAACCTCGGCGCGATCTGCCACAATCTTTATGAAGTCGCGGCGGCGCTTGGGTTTAAGTGGCGTGATGGAGACGTGAACATCCCGGCGAAGTTCCGGTCGCGTATCTTCGATAACCGGCGACTCTACAGCCATGACGATGAGAACGGGAAGTTCCGCATCGTAAACAAAGGCGCGGGCGTCGGCGGGGGCGTGTGGGTCGAATCGGCGGCGCGCTTCAGCACACAGATTCCACTCGAATATGCTTACGCGGCGTGGGGCGAGTTGCAGGATTCCTCCACGATGGACAGGGAAGCGCGAGCGCAGATTAAAGGTTTTCTCGACACAACCCAAAAGGACATCAGGGAGTTAGCTTCCGCGCGCCTCGCCGCGTTGCGGCATATCGAAGCGACGTTCCGCTACAAGAATCGTCAAATTGAAAAACAGCCGCTCACGCTGAATCGCCTCGACGAAGTAGAAACCGACCCGTCAACCATACCACTGCGCCGCTCGCTCGAAGACTTCCTCAGACTCGAACACTACGCACGTCTGCAAGAGCAATTACTCCACTTTGCGCTGCCGCCGGAACTGCGCGCACAAACCGGGCGTACCGCCATCCTGCGCTGTGAGTCTTACGACAAAGATGCCAAGCGCGCTGAATTTACCCTCACCAATATGGAGGGCATTTCACTCGACGAAACCGAGACCGGAACGATTCGGCTGCGCGAAGGCGATTGGATGACGCTCAATCCGGTGGCGGACGGCGAGACGGGCGAGCCGCCGACGGGTAAGCGCGTCGTGCATGGGCGGTTGTGCATCGTCGAAGAACTCGTGGGCGCGCGAGTGTCCTTAAATCTGCTGGCGATGAGTTTCAAGAACTCCAAATTCCGCTTTGGGCATCGCACCATCGAACCCGAACAGAATCTGCTCTATACAATTGACGAGATGGCGGACGACCTCAACGCGGACAAGTTTCTCGCCGCCTGCCAGAACGCCGAGACGAATCATCTCTATCAATGGCTCGAAGACCCGGAACTTGGAAAGACACCGCGCACGGGAATCCGTCCCTCACGTCTGCGCATTGCCGAACAAGTTGCCGACCTCGCGCACGAAGCGCAAGCGCCGCTCGGTCTCACTGCCGCGCAACGCACCGTCATCGGCGGGCATATCACAGACCGCGTGCTTGTTTTGCAAGGCCCGCCCGGCACCGGCAAGAGCCACACGCTCGGCTTCGCAACGCTCGCCCGTGCGCTCGCGCTCGCCACTCCCGCGCGTCCGTTCCGTGTCGCCGTCTGTACAAAGACCCATGCGGCGTCACTCGTCGCGCTGGAGAGCATCGTCGCCCGCGCCACATCGCTTTTGACAAGTCATCTGGGAAGTGGTGAAACCTTTGCGGGATTGGAGCGTCTCGCGCAACTAAAGGTATTCAAAATCTGTAACGACGCCGATGAATGTCTGCCAAGCGGCGTCGAGCCTTTGGTCGCTGACGGTAGTGGACACATGAAAGCCCCGGAGCAGTGGGAACGATTGATGCGCGAATCAGTCGTCGTGGTCGGCGGCACACCGGGCGGACTTTACAAACTCGTTAAGCGCGGCGCGATGAAGGGCAAGAGTATCGCTTGGTCGGAGAAATACTTCGACCTCGTACTCGTTGATGAAGCCTCGCAGATGGGACAGGCGGAAGCGTTGCTCGCCGCTGCTTTTCTTCGGGAAGACGGACAGTTCATCGCTATCGGCGACCATCGCCAGATGCCGCCGATTCTCGTCCATGCGTGGGATCAGGATAGCCGCCGCGAACTCAACTATGTGCGTCCGCATCTCTCGGTTTTTGAACTCCTCCGTGAACTAAACTTTGCGAGCGCGGCCCTCGATGAATCTTTCCGCATCCCTGCCGAAGTGGCTGATTTCCTTCACCGTCATGTCTATGCACAGGATGGGGTGGATTTTCACTCGCACAATCGGACACGGCTCGCGCCGCTCGGCGCTGATAACTTGCCGATGTGGATTGTCGCCGCTCTCGACCCCGCACACCCGCTCGTCGTGATCGAACACGCCGAAACCGGATCGCAACAATCAAACGAGTTTGAGGCTGAACTGATAACGGAGCTTGTGCGCGTTGCGAGCGAAAATCTCGGTCTTGATGCTGCGCACGGCTTGGGCGTCGTCGTGCCGCATCGCGGGCAGAAGTTCCTGCTGCACGAACGACTCCCGGCTTATGCGGAAGCGATTGATACGGTGGAGCGGTTTCAGGGCGGCGAACGTGATTTGATTATCGTCTCGGCGACCGTCTCTGACCGCGAGTATGCGGCAGCGGAATGCGACTTCCTGTTGGAGCCTCGGCGATTCACCGTCGCCGTTTCCCGACCGAAACGTAAAGTCATCGTCGTCGCATCGCGTGCCGTCTTCGATCTCGTGCCGGCGGACTTGGACGCTTACGAGCGGGGAAGCCTTTGGAAGCGATTGCGCCATGAAGTCGAGAGGCGTGTGCTGTGGCAGGGCGAGATTAAAGGCCACGCGGTCAGCGTGCGTGCTTAATCTGTCAACACCATTGGGATTTCAAAAACTTACATAACATGATTTACGCGGAAGAATTCAGAGTCACATATTGATGCGTAATTCTACCGTCCCGTTTTCACGCCTGAAGGCGCAACTCTGAACAATCGCGATTTTTCGCGTAAGTCCTAAAATAACTCCGTCAGGAGTTTTATCGCTTTTACAATTAGCCATTGATTTACGTGAGCAATGCGTTCGTGCGATCTGTATGTTTCGTCTAATGCTATCTCTCATCGGGCTGTTGTTGGGCGCACGAGACGCTGATACACTCTCGCCATTAAGGAGATTCGATTCCCCGTTTCATGATGCGTTTTTTTAAGCATTTATCATCCCGCACGAGATGGTCTCTGCCGTGCGTCCTGCTCGTTTTCTTCGCGGCAGTTGACGTGCGCGGCCAGTCAACTGATGTCGGGTTTCCGACGCCCGTCGTCTCGAACGAAATCGTCGGGCGGATCGCTCCGCGCGACCTCGGCGACGCCCGGCTGACGCGATACTTCTATGCCTTCACGGGTCGAGAAGGCGACCTCGTCATCACCGTCGAAAGCGCCAACATTGACGGTGCGGTTGATTTGTTCACCGGCAGCACGCTCCGCCCGCTCGCCAAAATAAGTCTGTACGCCGGAGCTTCATCCAACAAAGCCGCGAAGAGCGTATACCTCCGCCGGGAGGAACCTCTGATCCTCCGCGTCGAAGCCCGCACCGCCGGAGACGCGGACGGTAATTTTCGCATTCAGTTCTAGGGCGCATTCACGCCGTTGGCAAGCGCCGAGACAGGTACCACGGAAACTCCGGCAACATCTTCTGCCGAGACTCCGCGCCGCGCCGCGAGCGGAGGGCGGCGCGTGACATCAATCGGAGCGCGAATCCCGGATACCGAAGAAGAGAAGGCCGCGCGACTAGAGAGGGAATAGAC
>JBPCPQ010000230.1:0-1919 GCA_050999015.1 Pyrinomonadaceae bacterium
GACGCCGGTGATGGTCGCGCTTCTCGGCGCGTTGACGGGCGTCGAGCGTCTGACGCGCAATGTCGCCGCCGGAGTCGCGCTCGCCTTCACCGGCATCGCGCTCGTCATCGCGGCGCGCGGCATCACCGTCTCGCGCGCGACGCTCTTTGGCGACGCGCTGGTTTTCATCGGCGTCATCTTTTGGTCAATCTACACGCTCGGCGTGCGCTCGCTGCCCGGCGGCGTCTCGTCGCTGCGCATCACCGCGTTGACGATGCTAACCGGCACGCCCGGCCTTGTTCTGCTCGGCGTGCCCGGATTACTCGGAGTCGAATGGAAACATCTGGACGCACGCGCGTGGGGCGGACTGGCTTACGCCGCGCTCCTCGCGCTCGTCGTGGCATACGTTCTCTGGAACCTGAGCATTCGCAAAGTGGGCGGGAGCCGCACCGCCGTCTATACATGCGTCACGCCGCTCATCGCGGCGCTTGTCGCGTGGCCGCTACTCGGCGAGCGACCCGTGCCGCTGCAAGGGGTCGGTGCGGCGCTGATTGTCGTCGGTGTATTGCCGACCCGGAGAAAAGTACTGAGTGCTGAGTACTGAGTGCTGAGTGAAGAAGAATGGCAGTGCTTTTCCTCAGCACTCAGCACTCGGTACTCAGTACTCTGGATGAATCGCTTATGGAGAAAACAAATTACCCGGTGACGCCGGCGGTGCGTTTGTTGCGTGAGAAGAAGATTAACTTTGCGCCGCACCTTTACGCCTACGAAGAGCACGGCGGGACGACGCGCGCCGCCGGGGAGCTAAACGTCCCCGAACACGCCGTCATCAAAACGCTGGTGATGGAGACCGAACAGCGCAAGCCGCTGATCGTCCTGATGCACGGCGACCGTGAGGTTTCGACGAAACAATTCTCACGCGCCCTCGGCGTCAAAACTGTCTCGCCGTGTGACGCCGCAACCGCGCAGAAACACACCGGCTACACCGTCGGCGGCATCAGCCCCTTCGGAACACGCGTGCGTCTGCCCGTCTACGTCGAGGGCACGATCCTCGCGCTCCCCGAAATCTATATCAACGGCGGTAAGCGCGGGTTCCTCGTCCGCATCAATCCGCGAGACTTGCATCATTTGTTGCCGATAACTGAGGTGGATGTCGCGCTCGTCAGTGCCGACGATTAGAACTCTTTCCGACACGTGCCGTCCGGGTTCGGCGTTAATACAAACTATGATCCAAAAAACCACCCCATTCATTCGGCGTGCCATCGTTGCTGACGCCGGTTTGCTGGCCGAATTGGGCGCGCGTACTTTCCGTGAAGCGTTTGCCGCGGATAATAAGCCTGAAGATATGGCGGCTTACATGGCCGTGGCTTTCAGCCGGGAGAAACAAGCGGCGGAGTTAGGCGACCCGCGCGGAATGTTTCTGGTTGCGGAGATTGATGGTGTCGCAATCGGCTACGCGAAGTTGAGCACGGGCGACGCTCCAGTGTGTGTCGGAGGCTCAGACCCGATTGAGTTAGCGCGCTTGTACGTCTCTCAGGAATGGATCGGTCGCGGCGTGGGCAAGGCGTTGATACGTGAGTGCATAGACGAAGCGCGGCGGGCGGGGTGTCAGACGATGTGGCTCGGCGTGTGGGAACACAACCCACGCGCGCAGGCTTTTTACCGCAAGTGGGGTTTTCATGTCGTCGGAGAACACGTCTTTCAACTCGGCTCTGATTTTCAGACCGATTTATTGATGGAGCGCGCGTTGCGCGAAGTGGAGGTGGCGAGTGCCGGCGGCAGCGATTAGACGTTCTGATGAGGAATGCGCTGAACAGCTAACGAGGCAACTTCTATGAGGAAGGCGTTGCTGTTCAGATGGATTCAAACTCCGAACTGCTTTATCATCGCTTTACCGGATTCAGACGGTGCGAGGAGAACAATGCTTATGCGGCAAGTCG
>JBPCPQ010000460.1:0-4076 GCA_050999015.1 Pyrinomonadaceae bacterium
TGATCCATGAGGAACGAGAGGCGGCCGGTGCGCCCGTACTTTGCCGGTTCGGCAGTGCTAGTGTAACTCTTCCCGTCTTTGTGGGTCGTGACGCGGAACCGGTAGCCGGTCGAGTCAACCGTCAACAGATCTTTCGGCACGAGATTGGCGGCGACAAGTGTTACGAGTTCGGCGAAGCGCCCGTCGTGCTGCGCGCTGTAGACAAGTTCGGCGGTGGCGATGCGCGTCAACATCGCCATCACTTCGTCGTGGTGCGCGTTGATGCGTGCCTCGAAGAAAAAGTTTTTGCCGAGTTTCTTTACCGCCGTTTCGTTCTCGACGTCGCCGAAGACCCACGCCCCGCCCGCCCGCCTGAGCATCGTGTGAGGCTTTGTCTGCTCCGCGCCGTCTTCCGTCATCTTCACAAACACGGTCGCCGTCTCGCCGCTGATTTGCTCGCCGGTGACTTCGATTTTTTCGGGAGTGAGCGCCGCGATCTTTTCAAACTCGGGACGTAATTCTTCAAACTCCTTCGCGCTCAGAGGCTCGATTGCCGGACGGTAGACGGTCAGTGCGAACGCCTCGCGGAAACGCTTCTCGCTCATCGCCCGGTAGAACTCGCGCACCACATCCGAGGGTGTACGTGCAGTAATGCTGTCTTGCGCAAATGTCGCTCTGTCCGCGCCCGCCGGAGAAAACAGTAGAAGCGTGACTATTGATGAGTTTAAGAACAGACGCGAAACTCCAGACATGTTGTCTCTCACAAAGACTCGGTTTGAAGGCAGATAAATGTGCGGCCCGTCTGTTATTGCGACGCGCCGCACGTTTATCTAGGAACTGAACCACGAATCGCCACCGACGATTTCGCAAATAGCACAGAGGAGGATGCCAACAAAAAATCTCCCCTTGTTACCTTGCCGCGCGCCCGGCGAGAAGTTTCTCCCGACCAACAAGGTAAAGCAGCACGACGAGCAACGCGAACGGGATCAGCGCCAGCGCGTCAGCATACGGCCCTTCAAAGAAGGGATTGTTCGCGGTTGCCCATTCGGTGAGGCGTCTGTTCGTATCCGTGAGCACCCCGGCCATGAACGCAAGGATGATTCCGGCAATCGCGCCGCCGGCAATATAGCCGGAAGCTATCAGCACGCCCGGACTTTTATCCCCTTCGGCGACCAATTCTTCTTCCGTTAAATTGCGGTGCGCCAACCTTTGGCGCAGACTGCGATCAACGAGCCAGCGCACGATGCCGCCGATGAAAATCGGACTCGATGAAGACAACGGCAAATAAACGCCCACGGCAAACGCGAGCGACGGAATCCCCGCCATCTCAAGTACGACGGCAATCATCACGCCGAGCAACACCAACCCCCACGGCAGTTCACGATTGAGGATGCCTTTGATGATGTAAGACATCAGCGTCGCCTTCGGCGCGTCATACTTGCTGACGGGAGTTCCGTCCGCTCTCGTCCGCTGTGTGCCGTTGATGCCGGGATCGACGTAATAGACCGGAACGCCCTGATCGTTGACAAGGTACTTGCCGGCGGGTGCTCCCGTCGCGTCTATTTTGTGCCAGACTCGATACGAGTTCGTGTCCGCAATCCCCTGCGTCGCGGGAATCGTCTCCGACGCCTGCAAGCGCGACACGTCGGCACGCACGTCCGCCGGAAGTTGCAGCGTGCTGGCCGGCACGTACACGGTCGAAGCGTTGTTCAAGCCGAGAAGAATCGGACCGAGAACAATCGCCGACGCCAGCGCTCCGACGAGAATCGCAATCTGCTGCCGCGAAGGAGTGCCGCCGACGAGGAATCCGGTCTTCAAGTCCTGCGACGTTGTTCCGCCATTCGACGCGGCGATACAGACAATCGCGCCGATAGACAGCGCGGTGACGTAGTAACTGGGGCCCGTCCATCCGATGATGAGGAAGATTAAGCAGGTGAGCAGCAACGTCGCGACCGTCATGCCGGAAATCGGGTTCGATGATGATCCGATCTCGCCGGTCAGGCGCGACGAGACGGTGACGAACAGAAAGCCGAAAGCGATAATCATTAGTGCGCCGAGGATGTTCGCCTGCAAATTCAGTTGCGGGAAAACCATAATCATCGCGATGAGCGCGATGATCCCGGCTAAGACGAACTTCATTGAAAGGTCTTGATCGGTGCGCGGCGCGGCGGCGCTCTGCGCCTCACCGCCGCGCAAATCGCGCAGGCCGCCCTTCAACCCGTGCCAGATGGTCGGCAGTGAACGAAAGAGACTGATGATGCCGCCCGCCGCGACTGCCCCCGCGCCGATGTAGAGCACGTATGCGCCGCGAATGTCGTTCGGACCCATCTCGCTGATTGGCGTGGTTCCGGGCGGTAGAGTTGTCGTCAGCGCGTCGCCGAAGAACGCAATCATCGGAATCAGCACAAGGTACGCGAGCGCGCCGCCCGCCGCCATGATCGCGGCGATGCGTGGGCCGATGATGTAACCGACGCCGAGCAATGCGGGTGAAGCTTCGACGGCGACCGAGCCGGCCCTGAACGGCGCGCCGAACACTTTTTCGGGCACCTCTTTCCACGCGAAGAAAGATTTCATCAAGGTGGTGTAGAGCAGCCCGATGCCGAACCCGGCGAATATGGTTTTCGCGCCAGTGTTGGCGGCGGCGCTGCTGTCCCCTTCATTCGCCCTCGCCCACTCAGCCTTGGCGGCGTCCGACGCCATCGCGCGCGACTCGTCAGAGGCCCCAGCCTTCAGCACCTCCGCACAGGCCGTGCCTTCCGGGTACTTCAGAATGCCGTGCTGCTGCACGATCAGCGCGCGGCGCAACGGAATCATCATTAGAATGCCGAGCAAACCGCCGAGTACAGCGACGAGCAAAACGCGCGTCAATTCAAGGTCGAAGCCAAGGATCATGATGGCCGGCATCGTGACGCCGACGCCGAAGGCGATTGACTCACCTGCCGAACCCGCCGTCTGGACGATGTTGTTCTCAAGAATGGTCGCGTTGCGCGCACCCATTTTCGAGAAGACACGAAACAGCGTGATCGAAATCACGGCCACCGGAATCGAGGCGCTGACCGTTAGACCGACTTTCAGCACGAGGTAAAGAGACGATGCACCGAACACCATGCCGAGCAGTGTGCCGACGATTAACGCGCGCGCCGTCAACTCCGGCATGATCGTTTCCGGCGCGATATATGGGCGGAACCCGGCGACGCGCGAATCATCAGGACGGACTCCGACCCTGTCGGGGTATTCGTTCGTCGCCGCAACCGGCTTAGCTGGACTAACGGTTTCAGTAGCCATCAGAAGTGACCTCCGAAAAGTTTTTAACCGGGGAGTGCGAAAAGGCTCAAAGTTAAAGTTACTTTACACGCGCTTAACACGGCGAAGCAAGCGGCTTAAGAGTGGCATGAAGGTGCTTTTAAGCCGGGAGCGCGGGCACCCTCAGCCCGCCCTGAGCGCGTCAGCGCGAAGAAGGACGCGCCGTGCGGCGCGTTGGCGGGCGGGACGCCCGCGCTCCCGGCGCGACGCTTCGTCATTGTGCTAAACTTCTCGCCTCTCGACCTTTGTTTCCAAATTCAACATGCCGGAGTTCCGATACCAATGCTGACGCGCACACTTACTATCTCACTTCTCTTCCCTTTGCTCTTGCCCTTAACTGCCAACGCACAAAGAAAACCGCCGCAGAAATCTACCGTTGATACAACGACGGCCACAGCAATTGACGCGATGCGCCCCGCCGCATCTGTTCCTTCGCCGGAATCAATTCTCGGCTTCCGCCCCGGCGACGACCGCAAGCTGGCGAGTTGGGCCGAGGTGCTCGACGTGTTCCGCAAGCTTGACGCGGCGAGCGACCGCATGATGTTCGAGGAGTTGGGCAAGACGACGCTGGGTGCGCCATTCGTGTTGGCGACGATCAGCGCACCGGAGAATCTGCGACGGCTGGCGGAGCACAAAGAGATTCAGCGTCAACTCGCCGACCCGCGCACGCTGGGGCGCGACGCCGACCGCGAAGCGAAAGCGTTAATCGCGCGCGGCAAGACCATCGTGCTGATTACGTGCGGCATTCACTCGACGGAAGTCGGCTCGACGCTTTCGAGCATGCTGATCGCGCA
>JBPCPQ010000412.1:0-9389 GCA_050999015.1 Pyrinomonadaceae bacterium
CTGCTCACCCCTCACCGCTCACTCGCGCCAGCGAACGCAGGCGCAGCGCATTGAGCTTGATGAAGCCTTCGGCGTCGCGTTGATTGTAAACGGTGTCGGCCTCGAATGTGGCGAGTCGCTCGTTGTAGAGTGAGCGCGGCGCGCGCCGCCCCGCGACGATGCAGTTGCCTCGGTAAAGCTTGAGGCGCACTTCGCCGGTGACATCTTTCTGCGTCTCGTCAATCGTTTTGCGCAGCAACTCCGATTCCGGCGCGAACCAGAATCCGTAGTAGACATTTTCAGCGAACTTCAAACTGAGCGAATCGCGCAGGCGCAAAACCTCACGATCCATCGTGATTGATTCGAGCGCGCGGTGCGCCGCCTGTAGAATCGTCACGCCCGGCGTTTCGTACACGCCGCGCGACTTCATTCCGACGAAACGATTTTCCACGAGGTCAACGCGGCCAATGCCGTGCTCGCCGCCGATGCGGTTTACCTGAGTTAGCATCTCGACTCCGCCAAGCGTTTCGCCGTTGAGCGAGATAGGGACGCCGCGCTCGAAACCGACGACGACATACTCGGCTTCGGCGCGCGCTTCCTCCGGCGCTTTCGTCATCTGGAAAATTTCCGCCGGCGGCTCCGCCCACGGGTCTTCGAGAATGCCGCCCTCGTAAGAGACGTGCATCAGATTGCGGTCGGTCGAATAAGGCTTCGCGTGCGTCGCCGTCACCGGAATGTTGTGCTGCTCGCAGTACGAGATAAGGTCGCTTCGCCCCTTGAAGTCCCACTCACGCCACGGCGCGACGACGCGAATCTCCGGCTCAAGTGCGTAATACGTCAACTCGAAGCGCACTTGATCGTTGCCCTTCCCCGTCGCCCCGTGCGCCACGGCGTCCGCTCCCTCTTTGCGCGCAATCTCAATCTGCCGCTTCGCAATCACGGGACGCGCGAGCGAAGTGCCGAGCAGATACACACCTTCGTAAAGCGCGTTCGCTTTGACGGCAGGCCACACGTATTCTTTAACAAACTCTTCGCGCAAATCTTCGACGTAGAGTTTTGATGCGCCAGTCGCTTTCGCCTTCTCATCGAGGCCCGTCAATTCCTCGCCCTGCCCTACGTCGGCGCAGTAACAAACTACCTCGCAGTTGTAATTCGCCCGCAGCCAGTGGAGCATCACCGACGTGTCAAGGCCCCCCGAATAGGCCAGCACAATTTTTTTCATAAGCTATCCAAACAATTCCCAAATCTTTTTGATCGCGGCGCGCTGTGATTTTCTTTCGCTCACCGCAATGAATACCGTGTCTTCGCCCGCGAGTGTGCCGACGATTTCGGGGACGTGGGCACGGTCAATCGTCACGGCGACCGCCGAGGCGAGGCCCGGATCACACTTCGCAACCACGAGAGAATCGCCCGCCGCCTCAAGGCTCAACAAGCCGTCCGTCGCCACGCCGTTCCCGTTACGGCTCGCGCGCGGCAGCACGTAGCGCCCATGATGCTTCACGATGCCGAGTTCTTCGAGGTCGCGCGAGACGCTCGATTGAGTCGCAAACACGCCCGCACGCTCTAAGCTCTCCGCCAACTCCTGCTGCGTCCCGATCCGCTTCGCGCGGATTAGACTCTCTATTTTCTGTTGTCGCCGCTCTTTTTCCATTGCTATTCTATGCAACTAATTTGCATAATCGTTGCATAGATGCATAAAATAGCACGCGCGCTGCATCGAAGCAACTGTTTTCGTCAGTGTTTTTGTTTTAATCAAAGATTCTTGGCCTCGGAATTTGAGATTTCAAATCTCAAATTTGAGATCAATAAAGGGAGGCACATTGAACGAACCTAAGAAACTCTGGGGCGGTCGGTTCACCGGGGCGACGGACGCCGGGTTCGCCCGGTTCAACCGCTCGTTCGGCTTCGACCGGAGATTATTAGCGGCGGACGTGTGCGCGAGCGTCGCGCACGGTGAAGGATTGCGAGCCGCCGGCGTGATTACCGGCGACGAAGCGGAAAGCATCACGCGCGGACTCCGCACAATTCTCGAACGCGCCGCGACGGACGCGCACTACCTCGACGACGATGCGGCGGAGGATGTGCATTCATTCATCGAAGCCCGCCTGATTGAAATAATCGGCGACGCGGGGCGCAAGCTGCACACCGGCAGGAGCCGCAACGATCAGGTCGCGACCGCGCTCCGGCTCTGGCTGCGTGAAGAGATTGACCGCACCGTTGAAAGCGTGCGCGTGGCGCAGAATGCTCTGCTTGATCTTGCCGAAGCGCACCGTGAAGCGGTAATCCCTGGCTACACACACCTGCAACGCGCGCAGCCAGTCATGTGGGCGCACTGGTGTCTCGCGTATTTCGAGATGCTGGCGCGTGACCGCGAGCGACTCACCGAAGCGCGGCGGCGCGTCAACGTGCTGCCGCTCGGATCGGCGGCGCTCGCCGGCACGAGCTATCCAATTGACCGCGAGCAGGTCGCCCGCGCGCTTGAGTTTGACGGCGTGACGCGCAACAGCCTCGATGCTGTCAGCGACCGCGATTTCTGTGTCGAGTTTGCGAGCGCCGCGTCGCTCATCATGGCGCATCTATCGCGGCTCGCCGAAGACATCATCATCTACGCGACAACTGAGTTCGGCTTCATCGAATTGGGCGACGCGGTCGCGACCGGTTCCAGCCTGATGCCGCAGAAGAAGAACCCGGACGCGATGGAACTCGTGCGCGGCAAAGCGGGCCGCGTCTTCGGCCACACACTCGCGCTCCTCACAATTATCAAAGGCTTGCCGCTCACCTACAACAAAGATATGCAGGAAGATAAGGAGGCGGTCTTTGACGTGGCAGACACGGTGCGAGACTCACTCGACGTGACGGCAACGGTGCTTAGGAACGTGCGCTTGCGCGAAGACCGGACGCGCGAGGCGGCGACGCGCGGCTACATGAATGCGACGGAATTGGCCGACTACCTCGCGCGCCGTGGGATGCCTTTCCGCGAAGCGCACGATGCGGTCGGGCGCGTCGTGCTCCGCGCGGTCGAGCGCGGCGTCGAATTGCACGAGCTAACGCTCGACGAGTTGCGCTCCTTCTCGCCACTCGTAGAGGCGGACGTTTACAAAGCCCTTTCTCTCGAACAAACTCTTCTGACGAAATCGCAAACCGGCGGCACCTCGCCCGCACAAGTCACAGGAGCGTTGGCCGCCGCGCGGGCGTCGCTCTAAATCGAAACAACAGAGAAATTAACAAGGATAGACAGGATGAACAGGATACAGGAAAGGGTGAATGCGGAATGATGAATCATGAATAACCGAGCCGGCATCTTTTTACTCATCATTCCGCATTCATCCTTCATCATTTTCTTTTCCATCCTGTCTATCCTGCCTGTCCATCCCTGTTAGTTCCTGTTCGTCCCAATCTCGTGCGGTTCGATTTAGCCGTGGGCGCGTCTTAATTGACGCTTATCACCGCGCGACGTAGACTGCGCTTCGAGTTCGCCCGCCCGGTCAAACATTCGCGGGATTCTCATAGGCGAGACCACGTTCGCACGCTCGTGTCAGACGGAGAGTCGTGTGCGGCACTACCTGAGAAAAGCACTGACCGTTACGGCGCGCGTCGAAGGGCGCGTCGCCGCCGCATCCTTCACCACAATTCATAAAGCGGTGGTGCTAAGCTGCCTCGCGTTTTTGCTCAGCCATACTCCACCGACGCCCGCGCAACCGCCGCCGGCGAACGGCAGTGACCAGTATCTGCAAACCATCTGGACAACTGAGGACGGCCTGCCCCAGAACTCCGTCAACGCCATCCTGCAAACCCGCGATGGCTATTTGTGGCTCGGCACGTTCGGCGGATTGGCGCGCTTCGACGGTGTTAAATTTACGATCTTCAATTCGGGCAACACACCGGGCTTAAAGAGCAATCGCATCCTGTCGCTGTGCGAGGGTGTGGACGGGACGCTGTGGCTCGGCACGGAGAGCGGCGAAGTGATGAGTTTCAAAGACGGAGTCGGACGAACCTACTCTGTCGGCGAAGGGATGCCGGGCGGCGTGTGGGCGCTGCTGGAAGACAGAGGTGGGACGCTGTGGGCGGGCACACTGAAGGGGCTGGCGCGCTTTCGGGATGGGCGATTCAGCGTTTACACCACGCGCGAGGGTCTACCGGACGATCATGTGTGGGCGATCAATGAGGACTCAGCGGGTCGCTTGTGGCTGGCTACCGGGGGCGGGTTGGTTAAGTTTGACGGCGGGGAATTCGCCACCTATCAGCCGCCCACAGGGCTGGAGGAAGGACTGTGGGTGCCTTCCGCCGCGCGGCGCGCGGGGGGCTTGTGGATCGGCACACGCGGCGGGGTCGCCAGCTTCGGCGACGGCGAATTCAACTCTTACCCGAATCCGGGCGCTCCACCCGACTCGAAGATGCGAGCCATGCTCGAAGATCGTGAGGGAACGCTCTGGATCAGTTATTACTCGCCCAGTTTCGTCAACCGGTTTCGGAACGGGGGCTTCTCTCCCTATCGGATGAATGCCGGGCGGGAAGTCATCCGGGCGATGTACGAAGACCGCGAGGGAAATTTGTGGATGGGTTCTGACGGCGGCGGCCTCGTCCGCCTCAAGCGGCGCAGGCTGACGACTTACACCGCCGATGATGGCTTACCGAGTGACAGCGTGCGCGCGATTACGGACGATGGCGCGGGCGGCGTCTGGGTCGCCACTAATTCCGGATTAGCCCACCGGCAGGGCGAAGGGTTCACCACCTACACGGACAAGGATGCAATGCTGAGCTACGAATTGTCCGCGCTGTATCGAGACCGCGCCGGGAGTCTGTGGATCGGCAGCAACTACGGTTTGACTCAACGGAAGGATCAACGGTTCTTCAACTACACCGTCGCCGACGGATTGTCGCACCCCAATGTGCATTCGATAGCGGAAGACCGCGAGGGAAATTTGTGGGTCGGCACGGCGGTCGGCTTGAGCCGATTGCGTGACGGCCGATTTACCGTCTACCGGCAAGCTGACGGTTTAGTTCACGATGACGTGCGGTTTATTACGGAGGCTCGTGACGGCGCGATGTGGTTCGGCACGACGGGCGGAGTGAGTCGTTTCAAGGGCGGCGTGTTTACCAATTACACCACCGGGCAAGGTTTGTCGAACGATTACGTCCGCGCCATCCTCGAAGAACCGGACGGCACGCTCTGGCTGGGCACATACGGCGGCGGCTTGAATCGCTTCCGAGAGGGGCGCTTCACGCCCGTCACCACCAAACACGGCTTGTTCGACGATTTTATCTCGCGCATCTTGGAAGACGAGAGCGGCAACTTCTGGCTGCTCGGCAACCGGGGCATCTTCCGGGTCAGTCGTCGAGAGTTGCATGACTTCGCCGAGGGGCGCGTCAACTCAGTTAGTTCGACTTCATACGGCGTCGCCGACGGGATGGTGAGCAGCGAAGGCAACGGCGGCTTTCAATCTGCCGGGTGGAAAACCCCGGACGGAAAACTCTGGTTCCCGACAATCAAGGGTGCGGTCGTCGTCGAGCCGCACGGCATGAATCCGTTGCCGCCGCCCGTCCGCATCGAACAAGTGACGATTGATCGCGCGGCGCTTCCCGGCACTCAGATCGTGCAGATCGAATCGGGGCAACAAAACTTAGAGATTTATTACACGGGGCTGAGCTTTAGCCGACCGGAACAGGTCAAGTTCAAATACCAACTGGCGGGACTGGACGAGAACTGGGTTGACGCCGGCACGCGGCGGACGGCTTATTATTCGTACCTTCCCCCGGGCGCGTACACTTTCAAAGTCATCGCGGAAAATGGCGACGGCGTGTGGAGCGAGCAGGCGGCGACGCTTTCAATCGTCGTCCGCCCGCCGTTCTGGCGGACGTGGTGGTTCGTCTCGCTGGGCGTGTTGTGCGTGGTCGGCCTGACGTTCGTCGCTTACCGCCTGCGCGTCTCACGACTCAAACGCCGGCACGCGGCGCAGGAAGAATTTTCCCGCCGCCTCATCAACGCGCACGAGAGCGAGCGACGCCGGATCGCCGCCGAGTTGCACGACGGACTGGGGCAGAGTCTGGCGATGATTAAGAACGGCGCGGTCTTCGGCGCGCACGCCGCCAACGATTTGGAAACGGCGAAAGAACACTTGGCGCAAATCTCCGCGCAGTCGGCGCAAGCCATCGGCGAAGTGCGCGAGATTGCGTATAATCTGCGTCCGTACCTGCTCGACCGTCTGGGACTGACGAAGGCCATCACGTCAATGCTGAACAAGGTCGCCGACGCCACCCAGATGAAGTTGACTGCCGACATTGACGACGTGGACGAATGCCTCTCCGACGAAGCCGAAATGAGCGTCTACCGCATCATTCAGGAAAGCCTCAACAACGTCATCAAACACGCGGACGCGACCGAGGCCACAGTCGCGGTGAAGAAAAGCGCGCGCGAAATCGCCATCACGATTCAAGACAACGGCAAGGGCTTTGATGTTCACGCGCCGGGCGGTGGCGATGCGCGCGGTTTCGGATTATTGGGCATGTCCGAGCGCGTGCGAATGCTGGGCGGTACACAAACAACCCAATCCGCGCCGCAACAAGGAACGACCATCAGCATCAAGATCGCCTGCGGCGAGAAGCGGAAGGGAGCGCGCGAGTGACGATACAGATTCGCATCGTGATGGCCGACGATCATCCCGTCGTGCGGCAGGGTTTGCGGCAGATGATTGAAGCGGACAAGGCGTTGACCATCGTGGCGGAAGCGGGCGACGGCCGAACCGCGCTCGAAATGATCGAAACTCATCAACCCGATGTCGCCGTGCTCGACGTTGACATGCCGGGGATGGACGGCTTCGCGGTCGCGCGCGCGTTGCGACACAAGCGACCTGCGGTCGAGGTTGTTTTTTTAACGATGCACAGCGAGGAAGAAATCTTTCAGGCGGCGATGGACTTGGGCGTGAAGGGCTACGTCTTGAAAGACAGCGCGGTGACGGACATCGTCAACAGCATCAAGGCGGTCGCCGCCGGCAGCCCGTACCTCAGCCCCGCGTTGTCCGCGCTGCTGCTTCGTCGTCGCCGCCGTGCCGAAGAACTCGACGCGAAACGACCCGGTTTGCACGACCTCTCGCCGACCGAAAGGCGCGTGCTGAAATTCATCGCCGAAGATAAGACCAGCAAAGACATCGCCGCCGAACTCTTCATCAGCCCCCGCACCGTCGAAACTCACCGCTCCAACATCTGCAAGAAGCTCGATCTGCGCGGCAGCCTCGCCCTCGTCAAATTCGCCATCGCGCACAAATCAGAACTCTGAAGGGGAGAAAGGGAGAGGGGGGTTGGTAGGTTCATGTGATGGCGACGAAATCATTTCCATTCTAGTTTCCATGATCAACCATCCCGACTCTTGGGTTCTACCCTCAGAACAAAAACCAACCGAACGCCAAAGCTTTCTCCCCTCCCTGTCTCCCCATCTCCACTCTTCGTAGAGACACGTAGGCGAAATACGTGTTCATACGTAGGCCAAATTACGTATCTATACGGATACTCAACTCGCCTTCTGCCTATGTATAGTCCTGTCCGTTTCAAACGCGCCTCGCGGGGAAAGATGATGCAGCATAAAGTGAAAGTCTTAATCGTGGATGATAACGAGCGGATGCGAAAGATGGTAAAGCTTTACCTGCGCGGATTGGCGGACGAGATACGCGAATGCGAAGACGGGGAGCAGGCTTTCGACGCCTACGCGGAGTTTCAGCCCGACTGGGTGGTAATGGATTTGGTGATGGAGCGGGTGGACGGATTAACGGCGACGCGCCGCATCATCGCCACCTTCCCCGACGCGCATATTTTGATGGTCACGCAGTACGACGACATCGAGTTGCGGGCGGCGGCGGGCGAAGCGGGTGTGAGCGGCTACGTGCTCAAAGAGAACCTGTTAGACATGCAGCGGCTGCTGCAAAGCCCCCTTACCCAGACGAACACTCCGGCGGTGCAGAATGCGACGGCACAAACTGTGATGAGCAGTTGTCCGTGAAGCGACTGCCGGCGAAGTGCTAGGCGAGGCGTGGGCTTCGGGCAGATGAGTCATATCATCGTAGGCCCGCGCCCCGTCTGGCACACATCAATGTTTGCGATTGAATGCGGTAACAGGTCAGAATGCCAGCTCAAGCTGGGCGGATACTGCTGAGACGATTATCCGCCCGGCCTAAGCCGGTCGTTCTTTAGTTCAGACACTCAATTTTGGAAAGGGACACGGACATGAGCATTATCGGGACTGTCGAGAGCCTGTGGCGCTACCCGGTCAAGAGCATGAGGGGCGAAGCACTGAATGAAGCATTCATGGGGTTTACCGGGGTCTACGGCGACCGCTGCTTCGCCTTCAAGAGTTCTAAAAGCGTCAAAGGATTTCCCTATCTGACGGGGCGCGAGCAAGAACAGATGCTGCGCTACCGCCCGCAGTTTCGCTTCGCCGACAAAGCCGCGCAGCCGCCCAATCTTGCCGAAGCGACGAGCCTCGCGCCCGGCATCAATCCGATAGACGCCGACCCGGAAGACATGAGCGTGGATGTCACCACCCCGTCGGGCGAGGTGGTCGCAATTAACGACCCGGTGCTCATTCAGATGCTGGGCGAAGAAGTCGCCGCTCACGGCGGCCTCACGCTCGTGCGCTCGAACCGGGCGCTGACCGATTGCCGTCCGGTGTCGCTGATCTCCGTGCAGACCGTGGCGCAGATTGGCGAGGAAATGGGAAGCGCCGTTGATGGGCGGCGTTTTCGCTCGAACGTCTACGTAGACTTCGCGTCCGAACACGGCTTCGGCGAGGACGCGCTGGTCGGTCGTTCACTGCGCATCGGGACGAAAGCGGTAGTCACGATTCTGGAACGCGACCCGCGCTGCAAGATGATCTCGCTTGACCCGGACACGGGCGAACACAACCCACAAGTTCTCCGCAACGTCGCCAAAGCACACGACGGCAGGGCCGGCGTTTGCTGCGCCGTGATTGTGGAGGGGACGCTGGAGCGGGGCGACTCCGTCGAACTGTTGGACTAGATTGGCGAATGATCTGAGTTATCCGTGTGCCGGACTTATTCGCCGAGGTAGGCTTCCTTGATGCGCGGGTCGGCGGCGAGGTCTTTGGAAGCGCCTTCCATCACGATCTTTCCGGTCTCTAAAACATAAGCGCGGTCGGAGTGTTTGAGCGCGGCGTGAGCGTTTTGTTCGACGAGCAGGATGGTCGTGCCCTTGCTTCTGATTTCTTCGATGGCTTCAAAGATGGTATGTACGACGAGCGGCGCGAGGCCGAGCGAAGGTTCGTCGAGGAGCAGCAGGCGCGGACGCGACATCAGCGCGCGTCCCATCGCGAGCATCTGCTGTTCGCCGCCGGAAAGCGTTCCGGCCTTTTGCGCTTCACGCTCCTTGAGGCGCGGGAACATTCTAAAGGCCTGCTCCATGTC
>JBPCPQ010000107.1:0-8330 GCA_050999015.1 Pyrinomonadaceae bacterium
TATCACCCGCCGCGCAAACTCTCGCCGCAACCCGGCGAAGACATCCGCCAGTGCGCCCGCCGCGAAACCGAAAGTCTCGCCAAGTTAATCGAGTCCGCGCTGTAGAAGAGTGATGAGTGATGAATAAGAATACAGAAGACAGCACACAGGAGACAGAAGATAAAGTGGCTTGCGGCCTCATTCATTCTGTATTCTGTGTGCTGTCTTCTGACTCCTGACTTTTACTCAGCACTCAGTACTCCGAGAGCACGCCCATCATCTGTTCATGCACGAGGCCGTTGCTGGCGAGGATCGGCGGCATGTAGATGTCAAAGGGCGAGCCGTCGTAGCGCGAGACGGTGCCGCCCGCTTCTTCAATTAAAATCTTTCCGGCGGCCACGTCCCACGGGCGCAAGCCTTCTTCCCAAAATCCTTCAAAGCGGCCGCACGCGACGTAAGCCAGATCGAGCGCCGCCGCGCCGTCGCGCCTCACGGCCTGCGCGTGCATGATGAAACCTCCGAAGTGGCGCACGAACTCGCTCCGCCCGCGCACGTCGTAAGGGAATCCGGTGCAGAGCAGCGCGCGGTTCAAATCGTCTACTTGTGAAACCCGAATGCGTCGCCCGTTCAGCGTTGCTCCCTCACCGCGTTCGGCAGCGAACATCTCGTCGCGCATCGGATCGTACACGACGCCGAGGATGACTTCGCCCGCGCGCTCGAGCGCAATCGAGACGCAGAAGCACGGATAGCCGTGCGCGTAGTTCGTCGTCCCGTCGAGCGGGTCAACGATCCACTTGTATTCACTCGCCTCCTCGTGATGTGTTGATGCCCCGGCTTCTTCTGAAAGAATGGCGTGGCGCGGATGGTAAGAGCGGATGCGCTCGATGATGACTTGCTCGGCGGCGAGGTCTGATTCCGTGACCAAATCAATGTCGCCTTTGTGCGAGACTTGCAGCGACGTGCGACCGAACCGCTCGGCCAACACTTGCCCGGCGTCGCGCGCGATTTGAATGGCGAAATTAAGCATGAGAAGAAGCGTGGCAGGTGACGGGTGACAGGTGACAGGAAAGAACTGGCTTAATCCTGTCACCTGTCACCCGTCACTTAAGAATAGCGATGACCTCCGTTTGCACCGGCCCGCCGGTGACTTCGATTTCCTTGTCGCCGACGTAGATGTTGATTTCGGAGCGGACGCCGAAGCGCCCATCGAGGTAGATGCCGGGTTCGATGGAGAAGCAGGTGCGCGGGATGATGTGGCGCGAGTCGCGGGTTTCGAGGTTGTCGATATGCGCGCCGTTGCCGTGGACTTCCTCGCCGATGGAATGGCCGGTGCGATGCGTGAAGTAATCGCCGTAGCCGGCACGCACGATCACGCCGCGCGCTACGTCGTCCACTTCGGCGGCGCGGATGACGCGACCCTCGCTAACGGCCTTACGGACGAAGTCTGTCGCAGCAGCGCGCGCCTCGCGCACGATTTGGAAGACGCGCGACAGTTCGAGCGGTATCTCGTCGCCGACGAACCCAGTCCACGTCTGATCGGCGTAAACTGCGCCGGGCTTTTTCAGTTTCGCCCACACGTCGAAGAGCACGAAGTCGCCGCGCTTAATCGGCGAGAAAGTTTTACTGTCCGGCTGGTAGTGCGGATTGGCACTGTTGCGTCCGACGGAAACATTCGGATCGTCGCCGTCACTCGTTAAATTCTCTTCCGCGAAGCGGCGTACCATAAACTGCTGAATGTCATACTCGGTAGTCGGCTGATTCGCGTTGACGCGGCGCGCGATTTCGGCGAACGATTCCATGATGATGCGATGAATCTTGTTCGCCGCTTCGACGTGCATCTCGCGTTGCGCCGGCGTCCACACCGCTTCAAACTGCTGCACGAGGTCGGCGCTCGTCACAATGTCAACCATCGTGTCTTCGCCGCGCAACGAGCGCACCAACTCGATTGTGCCCGCGTCAACGCGCGCGACGTATGGAATATCGTTCCGCTGCGAATACTGCATCGCAACGCGCCGCAGTGTTTTGGCCGGGCCGTCGGAGAGAGATTTCTTCTCGCCGACGAGAGCAACGCGCAGACCCTCGTGTAACTCCTGCCAGCTTCGGTAAATGACTTTCTTTCCGGGGAGTTGATCGAGCTTGAAGCGCTCAATCGAATGCACGATCTTGACCGGCTCGCCCGACGCCGGGACGTAATAAAACCAGCGGCGCGTCGTGATACCTTTTTCGTCGAGTTTCAAAATGCGGTACGCGAGCGGATCGCTCCTGCGGAAGTCGTAGAAGAGCCAGCCGTCGAGCTTCGCATCACGTAGCGCGGTTTGAATTGCCGCGACTCGTTCGGCAGGAGTTTGTGCGAAGCCGCTCGACGTGAAAGCAAAGAGAAGAAGCGCGAAGGCGACTATGATATGTGATCGTCTCATTGATTGATTAACCGCTACGATGTCTGCCAACTATTTGGAAGCGGACGCGCCCGCCGCTTTAACCGCGAACGCGGGCGACAGCCGTTGCTCCATGATCTTCAAAACTTCCTGCACCTGCCGATCCCAGTACGGCCAGTCGTGCTTGCCGGGAAGCTGCCGGTACTCGTGCGGAATCTTTCGCTCGACGAGCAGCGCCGCCATCCTCATGTTCGATCCGATGAGAAAATCTTCGGTGCCGCAATCAATGTAGAGATAAGGAAGCGACGCGACGCGCTCCGCCGGCAACTCGCGGATGATCTTAAAAACGTCGTTCGCGGCGCGCACCGGATTATCAATCTTTCCGTAAGCCCGCTCTATCGAAGGCTTCAGCCACGCCGCAATCTGCGGGTCGTCGGGGGTAATCGAAGTGGCCCCGAGCGCGCCGCTCAGCGAGGCGGCGAAGGTGAACATCTCCGGGTACTTCAGACCGAACTTCAGCGCGCCGTAGCCGCCCATCGAAAGACCGGCGACGGCCCGACCCTGACGCGCCGTAATCGCGCGGAATCTTTTCTCTACGTCCGGGATGAGTTCCTTGATGATGTACGTTTCGTACTTGTCAGTCGGCGCGACGTTGCTGTCGATGTACCAACCGTTATTGCCTTCGGGCGTGACGACGATGATCTGATAACGCGCGGCGTGCTCGGCCAGCTTTGATTTGGAGAGCCAGTCGGTGTAGTGGCCGGTCAGCCCGTGCAAAAGGTAGAGGACGGGAAAACTCTTCGCCCGCGCTTCGGTAGAGTTGTACTGCGGCGGCAGCACCACGCTGTACGGCAACTTCGCACCGACCAACTTGCTTTCAAATTGAACGGTCTCGACGCCGCGTTCAACCGCCTGAGTTTGAGCATCGCGCGCGGGCTGCTGGCCGTGAGCGGTGAAGGGAAGAAGTAGAAAAAGAAATAGGATTAGTGCTCTTGTGCGTCTCATCATTTTCCTCATCATCAAAGGTGTGACTTCAGACAGAGGACTCAATCGAGTAATTGCAGCGGCTCACGGAAGGGCAGAAGCCCGCGCGTCAGCAAGGGCTTTTTTATGTAACTCAGGAAACGCCACGACCTCCGCGCGGGCTTCTGCTCATTACCTTTTCGTTCTCGCGGACGAAAGCGACGTAGTCAGTGTAGGCCGGCTCGCCGCCATCATTCCGCACCGCCATCGCCACCTGCCCGCGATGGTACGTCGAATGAAACAGAACATGCGTCAGGATGTCGTAAAAGGAAGTGTGGTATTCAACGCCTTTGCTGTTTCTGTACGTGGCGACGGAATCAAGCGTCTCCTCCGTCAGACTCCTCAGTAACTCGGCATACGCCCGGCGATTCTCTTCCGCGAGCGCCGCGCACTCGTCGAGCGTCGAAGGCTGCCAGAAATCAAAGCCGGTCGTGTCTTCATTCCGCAGCAGGCGCACCAGCCACATCTTTTCCGCGACGAGCAGATGAGCGAACGCGCGAATTGCTCCAAGACTTCGGCTCGACGCATCATTGAACGAGTCAAGGATGCGACGGTTCGCCCATTCGTTGAAGACGAAAAGCTGGCGCAGTGATTCAATCGAATTCATGTGTTGCCTGTGAATGAAGAAGCTTACTTCAAGTCCATATGTTTGATCGGCACTAATCTGTGCCCCAGCATATCCACGCCCGCCTGACTTTGTTCCAGCACAATGTAGCCGATGAGCGGTTCGTAAATCCCGTCCTCCGGCTTCATCTCGACAAACAGCACCTCGTTGAAGATGGGACGAAAACCTTCAATCTGGATTCTGACCGGCCCGCACACCTCGCCCTTCACGGTCTCCTGAGTCGCGGTCTCCAAGTCAATCGTGTCTAACACTTCCAACTCGCCTAAACGATCCCGCCAAGCATTCGGCAGCACCATGAAAGAAGCGCCGGTATCCACCAGCGCGTCAAACCTGATGCTTTTAGAAGTGTCCGCGATGTTGCCAACTCTCACCGAAGAAACAATTCTGCCCATCACTCTTACCTCGTTGCTTAACTCGCTTCCGATGCCGCGAATCTGGCGGCTTCTTCCGCCCGTTTGCGCGCTAAGCCTTCGCGCCCGTTATAGCGGATAAAGGCGGGCAGCGCGAGCGCCAGCAGACCCGTCCCGACGACGCACATCACGCCGCCGGAAACTATAGAAGTGCGGACGCTGAGGAGACTCGCCACGAGTCCGGCTTCCGCGTTACCGAGCAGCGGGCCGGTAGTGTAGCTCACCATCTCGATGCCGGCGAGCCGACCGCGCAGATGGTCGGGGATGGTCTGATTCCAGATCGTCGAGCGGAACAAACCGCTAATCATGTCCGCGCCACCGGCGAACGCGAGGCACAGCAGCGCGATTGGGAGACTCGTCGCAAAACCGAATCCAATGATCGCAAGACCCCAGCATCCGGCGGCGGCGGCGACGGCGAGGCCGTGACGCTCAACACGCTTCGCCCACCCCGAAGTCAGCGTCACACACAAGGAGCCGACCGCCGGCATCGCGTAGAGCAATCCGACGGATGCGCCGCCGAAGTTTTCCGCGACCGCCGGGAACAGCGCCATCGGCATCCCGAAGAACATCGCGTTAATGTCCACGAGGTATGTTCCCATCAACTCCGGGCGACTCCGCGCATAGCGCAAACCCTCAACGATTGTCTGCATGCTCGGACGGTCCGCGTCCGGCGGCGGCGGCACGGCGCGCATCAGCCACAGCGCGACGAGCGACGCAACGAACGTCACAAGGTCAATCGAATACGTCAGCACTGGGCCGATGGTGACGGCGAGCACCCCGCCGAGCGCCGGCCCGACGATCATGCTGACGCTTATACCGAGAGACCTAAGCGCCATTGCTGAGGGCATCAACTCCGGCGGCACGATGCGCGGCACTAGCGCCTCGAGCGAAGGCCGCTGCAACCCGCTTGCTGCGGCGAACAGCGACGCGCAGACGTAGAGCACCCACACGCGCGGCTGCGCTAGGGTGGAGTTTAAGATGAGAACACCCGTCCCGACGGCGAGCACGAGTTCCGTCAGTCGAACCATCCGGCGACGATCAACGTAGTCCGCGAGCGCGCCCCCGACGAACGCCATCACGAGGATCGGCACAAACTCCGCGACGCCCATCATCCCGACCGCGAACGAAGACTTTGTCAGTTGATACACCTGCCACGGCAGCACCACGAACGTCATCATCGAGCCGAAGTATGTCACCGCCTGCCCGAAGAACAGCAGACGGAAGTCGCGCGAGACCTTGAGCGGCGTGATGTCAACGGCCAACGCGCGTGCCGCCCGCCGAACCCGCCCGCCCTCATCAACCGGGCCGGCCTCGGTGACGGTCACCGGGTCGGGCGTCAAATGTGTCGTGGATTGTGTCGGCTGTTCGTCCACAGAAGCTTGTGATGTCCGGGCGTGAGTTGGTGTGGTACTTCGGAGCTAAATCGGGCCGTTGCCCGTGAATGTCGCTCTAAAATAACTGCCGAGCGTGAGGCGGAAATACGTAATGCTTCGCTACGTCGTCTTGCTGTAAATGTCGCTCAGGGGTAGCTGGCATTTGAGCGTCGGCAAAAGAATCGCCCTCTCAAGGCCAGTGACCTTTGTATAAAGCCAATGGCCGTCTTCTTGTCTGAGGTAGTGCTCGACGACGTATTCATCCTGAGCCACGAGTAGATATTCCTGTAACGACTCAATCTGTTGGTAAGACTGAAACTTCTTCCCCCGATCAAAAGCCGCCGTGCTTTCGGACAAGACCTCGACGACGAGAATCGGATTGAGGATTACGTCTCTTTGATCGTCGGCAAATTCGGTCTCACCGCAGACGACCGAAACATCCGGGTAAAAGAACTTCCTCGACTCAGGCACGCGCACCTTTAAATCGCTCGGATACACGCGACAGGGAGCTCTCCTTAGTTGAATGTTTAACTCCGTGATGATGTTCCCGGCGATCAGATTGTGGCGCTCGCTGCCGCCGGCCATCGCATACATCGCGCCATCAACATACTCGCTTTTATGTTCGGCTTGACGTTCGATAGCTAGGTACTCTTCTGGACTCAGGTAATAGTTTGGTAGCGATGACATAACGTAGCCTCTCCAAAAGAATCAGGAACATATTTCCCCATGAATATCGCGGCGTGAGGCGGATACCCCAAGCAATCATGAAAGTCATGGCATCGGGCCGTTGCTGCTCTTATTTGATTTAGGTGCGAAATCTACTTCTATAGGGGAATGGTTGCTCAGCCCCCTCTCCCGTAATTCGTGGAGATAATGACAGGCGGTGGCGTTCAGTAGACTAGATGCAAATACATGATCGAAGCGACGGCGCGTAATTTTATCTTTATGTTTCATTACGATGCTGTACTCTTGTACTTCATATCCATGTAGGAAGCGAAATACATCAATCAAATCAAAATCCCTCAACCCTTCAATCACGCAACGCTCACCAGCATCCCACCGCTCTCTACCTTTTCTAAGAACGTTAGACTTTTCTGTTTGTCCCCAAGTTACAATCCGTCCATCAAACTTCTCTTGACGTGGGGAATTAAAATCGCCGCATAAGATTCTCGGCCTCGATGCGAAACTTGTCAGACGATTATAGATGCCCTCAAATGTTTCAATTTTAACCCAACCGTGTGAGCTTCCCGGTGGGATGTGAGTTGTATGTAACTCAAAATCAGTTGTTGGGTTAGATACGACTGCTGCAAAAACGCTTTCAGGGAATGGAACCCTGAAAGCGTCATTAGAAAGCACTGTAAGCGGCCAGCGACTAGCGATCAAAGCAAAATAGTGGACACGACCGAACTGCACAGCAATATCCTTATTGTCTTTAACACAGGTTAATTCAATACCGCGCAAGCCAGTCCGCAATTGCGATAAGGTATTTGGGTTTACCTCCTGCAAGACAACAATATCTGGTTCGCGCTTTTTCAAGGCATATATATGCTGAGCGCAATCACTTCTAAAATTTATGTTCCATGAAATTAGACGCATACATTACCTCCATATCAGCAACCTAACACATGTTAGGAGTACCACTCCCCATTGGTAGATATGACCGTTTTGGCGTACTTACTTTTATCCGAGATAACTTGCCACCTCAGACATGCGCTCATTTCACGGCATTAAAAGTGTGACTAATCATTGCCTGATGGGAGCATCGGAACACGGACTCCTTTCGTGCGCGCGGTCTCTTCGGCCTCCTCGTAACCGGCGTCAACGTGGCGGGCGACGCCGAGTCCGGGGTCGTTGGTGAGGACGCGGTTGAGGCGGCGGGCGGCCTCATCTGTGCCGTCGGCGACGGAGACTTGGCCGGCGTGGAGCGAGTAACCGATGCCGACTCCGCCGCCGTGGTGGAAGGAGACCCACGACGCGCCGCTCGCGGTGTTGAGTAGAGCATTCAGGATCGGCCAGTCGGCGACGGCGTCGGAGCCGTCACGCATCGCTTCGGTTTCGCGGAAGGGTGAGGCGACGGAGCCGGTGTCGAGGTGGTCGCGTCCGATGGCGACGGGCGCTTGTAAATCTCCACGTCGGACGAGGTCGTTGATCCGTTCGCCCATCTCGGCGCGCTCGCCGTAGCCGAGCCAGCAGATGCGCGCCGGGAGTCCCTGGAATTGCACGCGGCCGCGCGCGAGGCGGAGCCAGCGGTTCAAGGTGTGATCTTCGGGAAAGAGTTCAAGGGCGAGATCGTCGGTGCGGCGGATGTCTTGGGCGTCGCCGGAAAGCGCGACCCAGCGGAACGGGCCTTTGCCTTCGCAGAAGAGCGGGCGGATGTATTCGGGGACGAAGCCGGGAATCTCGAACGCATCAGCGCATCCCGCATCAAAGGCGAACTTGCGGATGTTGTTGCCGTAGTCGAACGTGATTGCGCCCGCGCGCTTTAAGGCGAGCATCGCTTCGACGTGACGCGCCATTGATTGTGTCGAGCGTTCGATGTACGCGC
>JBPCPQ010000417.1:0-7883 GCA_050999015.1 Pyrinomonadaceae bacterium
ACCTCAAAGGCCGAGGAAGATATTTACCGCACCTACGACCTCGGCGTGAACTCTTTCATCACGAAGCCGGTGATGTTCGAGTCGCTCGTCGAGGTGATGCGAACCCTCGGCAAATACTGGTTCGAGATCGTGGAACTGCCTTTCGAGAGGAACGCATGACAGCACCCCCTCGCCCGATCAGAGCGCTTCTCGTTGACGACGACGAGGACGACTATGTAATGACGCGGGAGATGTTGTCCGATGTCAAAGGCGAAGTGTTTCGCCTCGACTGGACTCCCTCTTACCACGACGCGCTCCAAGCGATTCGGCGGGGCGAGCACGACGTTTACCTGTTGGACTACCGTCTCGGCGGCAACAACGGATTAGACATTCTGCGCGAGGCGCGCGGCGACGGGTGCGGAGCGCCGATGATTCTTCTGACCGGGCAGGGCGACGACGCGGTTGACGTCGAAGCGATGAAGGCCGGCGCATCCGACTACCTCGTGAAGGGACAGATCGAGTCGTCGCTGCTCGGTCGCTCGATTCGTTACGCCATCGAGCGGGCGCAGGCGCTCCGTGCCTTGCGCGAGACCGAAGAACGCTATCAACGACTCGTCGAGCTTTCGCCGGACGCGATTATCGTGCATGCCAACGCGCGCATTCGTTTCGTCAACGGCGCGGGGGTGAAACTCCTCGGAGCGGCGGGCACCGCGCAAGTTCTCGGCAAACCGATCACCGACTTCGTGCGCAACGACCGCCGCGAGAATGTCGAGAGCCGGATACACCAGACGATTAAAGAAGAAACCGAGCTTCCCTTCTTCGAGGAAAAGCTTCGGCGGCTCGACGGGAAAGAAGTTTACGTCGAGGTGGCGGCGGTGCCGTTCGTTTACGAAGGCGAGGCGGCGGTGCAGGTCGTCGCGCGTGACATCAGCCGGCGCAAGGAGATTGAGGAACGTCTGATCCACGACGCCTTTCACGACGCGCTGACGGGACTCCCCAACCGTGTCCTTTTCGCGGAGCACTTAAAGCTCGCCGTCGAGCGCGCGAAACGTCCGAAGCGATACCTCTTCGCCGTCCTCTTCCTTGACCTCGACCGCTTTAAGAACATCAACGACTCATTAGGTCACACCGTCGGCGACCAGTTGCTGATCGGTATCGCCCGCCGGCTCGAAGACTGCCTCCGCCACATAGACACGGTAGCGCGACTCGGCGGCGACGAGTTCGCGGTGCTGCTCGACGGCATCGAAGACTCGAGCGATGCGGTGCGCGTCGCTGAAAGACTACAGAAGGCTTTGCGGCAGCCGCTCAACTTGGGCGGGCACGAAGTTTTCACATCGGCGAGCATCGGGATCGCGCTGAGCAGCACGGGCTACGAGCAGCCGGAGGAGGTCATGCGCGACGCCGACACCGCGATGTACCGCGCGAAGGCGCTCGGCAAAGCGCGCCACGAAATTTTCGACACCGAGATGCACGCCCGCGCCGTCACGCTGCTGCAACTCGAAAACGATCTGCGCCGCGCCGTCGAGCGCGACGAGTTCTGCGTCTACTACCAGCCGATTATCTCGCTCGACGGCGGCGGGATTTACGGCTTCGAGGCGCTCATCAGGTGGCAGCACCCGGAGCGCGGACTGGTCGCGCCTTCGCAGTTCATCACGGTGGCCGAAGAGACCGGGCTAATCATTCCCATGGGTCGGTGGGTGCTGCGCGAGGCGTGCCGGCAAATGCGACAATGGCAAAAGCAGTTCCCGTCCGTCCGCTCGCTAACACTGAGCGTCAACCTTTCGGGCAAGCAGTTGACGCAGCCCGACCTCGTCGCGCAGGTCGAGCAAATCCTGCGCGAGTCCGATTTCGACCCGCGCCTCCTGCAACTGGAGATAACCGAGAGCGCCGTCATCGAAAATACGCGGACGGTAACGGAGATGCTTCTTCAGTTGCGCGACCTCGGCCTGCGCCTGAGCATGGACGACTTCGGCACCGGCTACTCTTCTCTAAGCTATCTGCATCGGTTTCCTATTAACACGATCAAGATTGATCGCTCCTTCATCAACAGTCAGGAGAGCGGCGACGAAAACGAAATCGTCCGCACGATCATCATGCTCGCCCGGAGCATGGGCATGAACGTCGTCGCGGAAGGCGTGGAGACGCACGACCAATTAAGCTACCTGAAGTCTCTGGATTGCGAGTACGGCCAAGGGTTCCTGTTCTCCCGCCCGGTTCACGCGGAGGCGGTGGAGCAGATGTTGCAAGCCGAAGGGCATAGTCACTGCGACGAATTTGAGGTGAGCGTGCTAGGGTAAAGTTAGAGAGGCAAAAGGTAAAAGGCAAAAGTGAAGGCCAACAGCACTGCGGCTTTCACTTTTGCCTTTTACCTTTTTACTTTCGCCCTTTGTTTATTTTCACCAAATCTGGCAGCGGTCTTGCGCCGGCCTGACCATCGGGTCGCCTTGTTTGCAATTGAAGGCGGCGGCGAAGGTGGGCATGTTGGAGAGCGGGCCGTTGGCGCGGAAGCGCGCAATCGGGTGCGGGCCGTTCAAGGCTTGCAGGCGCGCGGCCTGCGGCGTGTAGGTCGTCGCCCACACTTGCGCCCAGCCGAGGAAGAAACGCTGTCCGGGCGTGAAGCCGTCAATATCCTTCGGGCGCGGCTTGCCCTGCATTGATTTTTGGAAAGCGTCGTAGGCGACGGTCAGGCCACCGAGGTCGGCGATGGATTCGCCGAGCACCAGTTTGCCCATCATGTTCAGTCCCTTCTCGACTTCGTAGCCGCTGAATTGATCGGCGACGCAGCCGGCGCGCTCCTCAAACTTCCTGCGGTCGTCAACAGTCCACCACATGCGGAGATTCCCCACAGCGTCGGACTGGCTGCCCCGGTCGTCGAAGCCGTGCGTAATCTCGTGGCCGATGACGCCGCCAATCGCGCCGTAGTTCACCGCGTCATCCGCATTCGGGTTGAAGAACGGGAACTGAAGGATGCCGGCTGGGAAAGCGATCTCGTTGAAGCTCGAATTGTAGTAAGCGTTGACGGTCGGCGGCGTCATGCCCCATTCGGTGCGGTCAACGGGTTTGCCGATCTTGTTGAGGTCTTTGTTAATCTCGAACGCGGCGGCGCGCATGCTGTTCATCAAATACGCGTCACGGCTGACTTCGAGACCCGCGTAATCCTTCCACTTGTCAGGGTAGCCGATTTTATACTTGAATGCTTCGAGCTTCGTGACGGCTTCTTTGCGCGTCGCGTCGCTCATCCAGTCGAGATTCGTGAGACGTTCGCGGAAGGCGGCGATCAAATTATTGACCATCGCCTGCATTCGCGCTTTGGATTCCGGCGTGAAGTGCTTGGCGACGTACACTTGGCCGAGCGCTTCGCCGAGCGCGTCGTCGGTCGCGGTGACGCAGCGCTTCCAACGCGCCTGCAACTCTTTTGTGCCCCTCATTGCCTTGCCGTAGAAGTTGAAGTTTTCGCCCACGAACTGCGACGAGAGACGCGGCGCGGCGCTGTTAATCAGGTGCCAGCGCAAATACGTCTTCCAGTCGGCGACTGGCGTGGCAGTGAGTTGCTCGTTGAGCGCCTTGAAGAACGCCGGTTGGCGGACGACGAGCGACGCTGACTTCGGCGCACCCGTCGCCGCGAAATAGTTTTCCCACGAGACGTTCGGCGCAAGTTCTTTCAGTTGCGCCAACTCCATTTCGTTGTAGGTCTTCAGCGGGTCGCGCAACTCGACCGGCGACATTTATGCTTCGGCGAGCTTCGTCTGAATCGCCAACACGGTCTGCGCCCCGGCGGCGGCTTTCGCCGGATCGTCGCCGAGTAACTCGAACATTCGCGCCACATGCTTCACGAACTCGGCGCGCGTCTGCTGCGACTTCTCGTCGGTCTTGGTGTAGTACTCGCGGTTCGGCAGGGAGAGGCCGCCCTGACCGACGTAGCCGATGACGTGCGTGCTGTTTTTCGCATCCGCCGAAGCGGAGAATCTGAACAGCGTCGGGACGCCCTGCCGGTGCATGTAGGCGACCTGCGCGCCTACATCACTCAAGTCTTTAATCTTCTCGATGCGTGCAAGCTCAGGCTGAAGCGGCTTGATTCCTTCGGCCTCAACTTTCGCTTCGTTCATGCAGCTCGCGTAGTACGTGCCGATCATCGCCTCGTTGCTCCCCTTCGCGGCGCTCGTATTCTTCGCGGACTCTTCGAGAATTTGCTGAAGCGCAGTGCGGTTCGAGTCAGCGAGTAGATCGAAACTGCCCCAGCGTGAGTAGGCCGCCGGGACAGGATTCTTCTCCAGCCATCTGCCATTAGCGAACTTGTAAAAGTCTTCGCACGGCTTACAGGTCTTATCCATCCGGGAAACGTCGAAACCGGCGACGCCCCGCCCGCCGCTCTGCGCGATGGCGGCGACGCATAGCGCGAGGACGCCAAGTACAGAACTCGCCCGGCGCATATTTTTCACTAAACGCATAACCGAAACTCCTCTTCAATTTTAAGGTAGCTCTATCGAGCCGACGGCCAACACAAACTTGGGTGGGATTTGAGTTGCGATTCTATAGAAGTCAAGAAAACACTTTGCGCCAGAGGCGCAATGGAGATTAGCCGGTGGTGCAACCACCGGGAGACCGGCCACCACGTATTCGCGCCCTGCAGGGGCGCAGGAAAAAGATGCGAAAGCGGCTGTCCGGCGTCCCAACCGGGACGCGGCGAGCAACGCCGATTCGGTTCCGGTGGTTCACACCACCGGCTAATCTCCCGTCGTCCCTTCGGGACGCACATCAGAAAGTATTTTCTTGAAACCTGTAATTACGGAGACGAGCGTAGTTTGGTTTTGCAAAGCACGTCCCTTTTTGCCTGCGCGATCAAGTTAAAAACATACGTCATATGCAAATGTACGATTTCTCGGAACATGAAGCCGACGCCGAACGCCATCACTTCTCGGTTAACTCTGTCGGGAGCGGCTTGTCAACGCGCGGTCGCGCGGCGAGGTCGGCTGTTTCCCACGCCATCATGAACACGGTGCGCGCCACCTTCTCCATCTTCGCGTAATCAATCTTGTCGGGACTGTCCGACGGGCGATGGTAATCCTCGTGGACGCCGCTGAAGTAAAAGATGATTGGGATGCCTTTCTGCGCGTAGTGATAGTGGTCGCTACGGAAGAAAAATTTCTCAGGGTCTTTCGGGTCGTCGTACTTATAGTTGAAATTGAGGTTGAGGTACGACTTGTTGACGCGCTCGCTCAATTCGCCGAGTGATGTGCTCATCATCTTCGAGCCGATGACGTAAACCTCGTTTGGGCCTGAAAGGTTTGTGTTCTGCGGTTTGGTGTCGCCCTCCTTTTTACTCCTGCCGATCATGTCAATGTTGAGTTGCGTGACGATCTGATTGAGCGGCACGGTCGGGTTCTCCGTGAAGTAGCGTGCGCCCCACAATCCTTTCTCTTCGCCGGCGTGCCAGACGAAAAGGATGGAGCGTTTCGGTCGCGCCGGGCCGGTAGCTAACGCCTTCGCTAGTGCCAGCAACGCGACGGTGCCCGAGCCGTCATCGTCCGCGCCGTTCCAGATGTCGTCTTCAGCCTTACCGTCGGGGTGTGGCCCCCTGCCCTGACTCGGGTCAGTCGTGCCTCTGCCGACGTGATCGTAGTGCGCGCCCAAAGCGACGTACTCATTCTTCAGCGCGGGATCGCTGCCTTCAATGACGGCGACGACATTTTGCGTCGTCATCGTCTCGACGGTCGTGCCGACGGTGAGAGTTATCTTTTTATTCGCGTCGAGCGCGAACGAGTCGCCCGGTTCGTTGGCAAGAGTGCGCCGCATGATCTCCGCGCCGCTCGCTTTCTCTTTTTCAAAGAGGGCGTTGAGCACGCTCGTCGAGATAATGGCAGAAGGGATTTTAGTTTCCGCGCCGGTCAGCGCGAAGCCCGAATCGGCGAATCGCTCAACCGTCAGCTTCGTATTTTTCAGAACGTTCTGCCGCGACTTTTCCCAGTTCGACATGACCTGAAAGCCGGGCACGTAGACCACGCCGCGCGCTCCTTTCTGCTGCGCGTTAGCAACCGGGTAAGACCAGTCTACGCCCGGCTTGCCCGCCGAAAGGTCGGCGAAAGTGACGCCCGGCGGCAGCCCCCCGCCGAGCAGAATTACTACCTTGTCGCGCACGTCAATGTCTTTGAGCGCGTCAATGTTTTTCGACTTGACGAGCCAGCCGTGCCCGCCGTAAACGAGATTCCCGCTCGCGGTTCCCGCCCGCGCTTCGGCGAATAAGTAGTCGGAAGGATCAAAGACACGACCGTTCAACTCCAGACGCGATTGTTCGGCGTTGAGCTTCTCGCGCCGGAGGGCGATGCGCTGAAAAAATGTGCCGTTGTCGCCCGCCGGCTTCGCGCCCCACAGCGCGAGGTTCATCGCCAGAAACTTCGCCGTCAAATCGAGGCCGCGCGACGGCGTGTCGCGCCCTTCCATTTCATCAGACGCGACGAAGGTCAAATACGCCCTCAACTCTTCCGCCATAATTAGTTCGGCGGCACGGCGCGCGGGTGTCGAGGCGGCGGAAGCGGGAGCGGACGCCGCAGCGCCGCGCCGGCGTTGCGCATGAAGCGACGCGGCGGGCTGGAGTACGACGAGCGCGAAAATTAAAACGAGCGCGGACAGATTGTGTTTTCGCATCTTTTCTCCAGAGAAGTTTGTGCGTGACGGCAGCCCCAGCGTGCGAAATTCATCAGGCTTCGAGTATGACTAAACAGGTGAAAATTACAAAGCCACCGTGACATGCTCTGTGGATTTTAGAGCGTTGCACCGGTTATTAAAAAATTGGGTTTGTAACGGATGTACCGAATCCCATGACGAGTTAGTGAGAGGAGTTAAAAGAGAAGTTTGAGTAGCCACTTAACGTAGCCGGGAATAAAGCGCAGGGGCAGTGACGCCCGGTGGACGACACTGCCCCCAATAATTACGACGGCGGTCGGGTTGCCCCTTCTGCCCCCTTTCGAGACCACGCTCGACTCAGAATATAAACTTCAACTGGTAACGCACGACCCGCCCGCCGCCGTCGGAGATTCGTGTGTTCGCTCTGAGGAAAACGTCCGCCGCCGAGCCGGTCGTGTTCGAGCCGATGAAGTTGTTGCCTACCGGGTTGCCGTCCGGCGAGAACGGGCTGACACTCCCGATGCCGTACTGTGGGTGGTTGAAGACGTTGTAGAACTCGGTGCGGAACTCGATGCTCGTGGACTCTGAAATCCTTGTCCGCTTCAGAATGTTGAAATCGAAGTTTTCGATTCCGGGCGTGCGCTCCGAGTTGCGGGGCGCGTTGCCGCCGCGCGGGATGCTCTGTGGAGCGCCGGCGATGTACGCCGGGTTGGCGATGTAGTAAGCGGTGCTCGGATCAATCGCCGCACCACCGGCGCTCGGATTAACGTAGCCGGTGATCGCGCCGAAGTTCGGGTTGGGTGCGCCGCCGATTGTCGCCCGCGTGTCAACTGTCGGGACGGCACGGACGCCGCGCTGCCCCGCAGGATTGATGTTCGGACGGTCGGTTCCCGATCCGCCGATGCCATCCGCGTCAACGCCGTTGGAGACGTTAAACGGCACCCCCGATTCGAAGGTCGTGACTCCGGACAGTTGGAAGCCGCCGAGTAAGCGACCAAGCGCGCCGCGCTGCTCCCTGAAGAGCGGAATCTCGTAGACGTAAGTGAACGATGCGCGGTGCGTGCGGTCGAAGAATGAGATGGCGCGATCCTGCCGTTCGCCGCCGAAGATCGCGGGCGTCTGCGGCAGAGAACTGTTAGAAATGCCGTTCGCCGTCGCGGCGAAGACCTCGTCCATGTTGCTGAGCAGTTTGGAGAAGGTGTAGGCGCCGCTCAGCGTAAAGTTATTGACGAAGCGCCGCCGCACTTCGACCTGACCCGCGTGGTAGATCGAAGAACCGCCGT
>JBPCPQ010000229.1:0-1687 GCA_050999015.1 Pyrinomonadaceae bacterium
CGCTTGACATCTCGGCGCTCAGAACGGATGAGACGGCGCGGGCGGTCTTCTTTCAGTTGCGTCTGCCGCGCGTTTTGATGGCGGGGATTATCGGGGCGTCGTTGGCGACGGTTGGTGCGGCGCTGCAAGCGTTGTTTCGCAATCCGCTCGCGGAGCCTCTGACGCTCGGCGTGTCAGGCGGCGGCGCTCTCGGCGCGAGCGTCGCGCTGGCTTTGGGCCTCGGCGCGCGGGTCGCCGGGCTGCCAATCATTTTTATCTTTTCATTTCTCGGCGCTGGCGCGGCCGTTCTCGTGGTCTATCGCTTGGCGCGCACCGCGTCGGGCGCAGTAGTGTTACCGGGGGCGCTGTTGCTCGCGGGCGTGGTGCTGAACTTAGTCGCAGCGGCGGGCGTCGTCATCATCCAATACTTCGCCGACTACACGCGCGCTCTGCAAATCCTGCGCTGGACGATTGGCAGCCTCGACGTGGTCGGGTTCGATCTTTTGTGGCGGATGCTCATCTTTCTCGTGCCCGGTTGGATTATTCTTTTGTGGACGGCGCGTGACCTGCACCTTTTGGCGATGGATGAAGAAACGGCGGCGAGTCTCGGCGTCAACGTGCGACGGAGCGAGAGAATGGTTTACGTCGCCGCGTCGCTCGTCGTCGGCGTGACGGTGGCGGTCGGCGGCACCATCGGTTTTGTCGGCTTGATTGTGCCGCACGCGGTGCGCCTCATGTTCGGCGAAGACGTGCGCGTCGTCGTGCCATGCTCGTTTCTTCTCGGCGCGGCGTTCCTGATGGTTGCGGATGCCATCGCGCGCACCGCTCTCGGTGCGGGCGAATTGCCGGTCGGCGCGATCACCGCGCTCGCCGGCGGCCCCGTTTTTCTATGGCTGCTAAGAAGACAGCAGCGTTACTCGGCGATGTGAGTGAGAGAATGCTGTTGTTGCGACGGATTAGTGGACGGATTCATAGTCTTGGTAGCTTGAGAACAAGGTAAGATCAGTTTCACACAGAGGCACAGAGGTCACACGGAGGACACGGAGAAAACTCTGTGCTCTCTGTGTCTCCTCCGTGTCTCTACGTGAACCTCTTCAAACCCGGCATCAGTTTATGGGAGAAGAAGCATGAACCGCAGAACATTCCTACGACAGAGCACCTTAGCAACAATCACGGCGTCACTCACCGCATCTTCAATAGAGACCTTCGCCGCCGATCAAGAGCCGCTGAGGCGCGAAGGTGCGCCGAAGAAAATCGTCATCATCGGCGCGGGGCTGGCCGGGATGTGCGCCGCTACGGAGTTAGTGCAGGCGGGGCATGATGTGACGATTCTTGAGGCGCGGCTGCGTCCCGGCGGGCGCGTCTTCACGATGCGCGAGCCATTCAGCGACGGCCTCTACGCCGAAGCGGGCGCGATGTTCATTCCCGACACGCACGACCTGACGCTGAAGTATGCGAAGCTCTTCGATCTCTCGCTCGATCCATTCAGACAGCCCGGCCTCTCAAGCATCAGCTATATCGGAGGGCAGCGTATCAAGACTTCATACGCGCCGGACGTCGCGTGGCCGGTTGATCTGACACCGGAAGAAAAGCAGATGGGACTCGGCGGGATGTGGGAGAAGTACCGACCGGAGTCGGCGATTAAAGACATTGGCAACGCGGCGGCGACGGCGGACTGGCCGCTTCATGCGCTAAAGAAATATGACGA
>JBPCPQ010000167.1:0-3035 GCA_050999015.1 Pyrinomonadaceae bacterium
ATTTTTCTGTTCATGGCGGGTGCGCCGAGCCATCTGGAGATGTTCGACAACAAGCCTCAACTAGCGAAGTTCAACGGGACGCTGCCGCCGCCAGAGTTGCTGAAGGGCTACCGCTCGGCGTTCATCAACCCGAACTCGAAGCTGCTCGGGCCGAAGTTCAAGTTTGCGAAGTACGGCCAGTCGGGAGCGGAGCTTTCGGAACTTCTGCCCTACACCGCCGGCATCGTTGACGACATCACGATTGTGAAATCAATGGTCACGGATGCGTTCAACCACGCGCCGGGACAACTGTTGATGAATACCGGCTCGCAGCAGTTCGGGCGTCCCTCGATGGGTGCGTGGGTGACGTATGGCTTGGGGAGCGAGTCGAAAGACCTGCCCGCGTTCGTCGTCTTTTCTTCCGGCAGGAAGGGGCCGAGCGGCGGTAATTCATGCTGGGGGAGCGGATTCCTGCCGACGGTCTATCAGGGCGTGCAGTTTCGTTCGAGCGGCGATCCCGTTTTGTATCTTTCGAACCCGCGCGGCGTGGACGAAAAGTTACAGCGCGAATCGCTCGACTCGATCAGCCGCTTGAACCGCATGAGATTGAACGCCACCGGCGACCCGGAAATCTCGACGCGCATCAATTCCTTCGAGATGGCGTTTCGCATGCAGACGAGCGCGCCGGAATTGATGGACTTGTCGAAGGAGTCGAAAGAGACGCTTGAAATGTACGGGGCGGAGCCGGGCAAACCGTCGTTTGCGAACAACTGTCTTCTGGCGCGACGCCTCGTCGAGCGCGGTGTTCGCTTCGTGCAGCTTTACCACGAGGCGTGGGATCAGCACGGCAACCTCGTCAAAGAAATCAAAGAGAACTGCAAGGACACCGACCAAGCCTCGGCGGCGTTAATCCTTGACCTGAAGCAGCGCGGGATGCTGAAGGACACGCTCGTCGTGTGGGGCGGCGAGTTCGGGCGCACGCCGATGGTGCAGGGCGGCGGCGACGACGGGCGCGACCACCACCCGAATGCTTTCACGATGTGGCTCGCCGGCGGCGGCATCAAAGCCGGACAAAGCATCGGGCAGACCGACGAACTCGGCTTCAACGTCACCGAAGACCGTGTACACGTCCACGACTTGAACGCGACGATTCTGCACCTCTTAGGATTCGACCACACGAAGCTGACGCACCGCTTTCAGGGGCGCGACTTCCGCCTCACCGACGTGCATGGCGAGTTGGTGAATAAGCTTCTGGCGTGAAGCGCCGCACGACTCCGACCCCTCAGCGCCCTCTGGAAAACAAGGCCGTTTGCGACTTTCTCCAAAGAAGTCAGGCAGACTCTCTTCCTTCGCTCGTAAGGCGGCGTGCCCCGGCGCGATTCCATTCGGGATCGCGGGCGCTCCGAAATTATGCCTTCGCCAAAGATGAAGAAAATGATGCTCGACTCGTTCGGAGCGCACGATTCTTCGCCCGCGCGAGCGCGAACAATTTGAAAAGATGTTGGGCGCAACCGTCAGCGCCGACGGACGATTCATCTTCCGCATCCAAGTGCCGGCGGCCTGACGAGTGTGCGCGGCGGGTGCGCGCGGAAAACAAGTACGAGCAAATTTACAAGTCATAATTCGTTAGAAGGTAGTAATGATGGAGAATCAGGATTTATCTGCGACGACCGTGATGGTCGTCGAAGATTTCGATGACACCCGATTGGCGATGAAGCAGTTGTTGGAGATGGAGGGGTATCGGGTCGTTGAAGCGTCCAACGGGAAAGAAGCGGTCGAAGTCGCGCGGCGCGAACGACCCGCGCTCGTCCTGATGGATTTGAACATGCCGGTGCTCGACGGCTTCGGCGCGTCGCTGCACATTCGTGAGATTGAAGGTTTAGGCTCAGTGCCGATTGTGGCCGTCACCGCGTTCGACACGATGGAATTTCGCGCCGCCGCGAAGGCCGTCGGGTGTAACGAGTTCGTCGCCAAGCCGATTAACTTCGACAATCTGACGGCGCTGATGGATCAATTGTTAAAGGTTCAGCGGGCGGGCGCGAGCGGCATGAGCTGAAAGGCAAAAGGTAAAAGGCAAAAGTGAAAACTCGGCGCAACGACTCTTGATTTTAGTCTTGCCGCCAATAGATTGATTCGTGTGATTCGTGGCTGAATGTTTTTCTTCAAATATATAATTCATCCTCACTTGCCTCGCCGTCCGCGCCGTTAGAGAATACCCCCGCCGAAGACTTAACCATTCTTTCCGAAGTTATTAACGCGCTCAAGACGATCAATCATGCTTCGTGTGCTTCTGGTAATGCTGTTGGGTGCTCTGATGTGCGGCCAATTACGCGGCAACGAACAGAAACTCGCCGCCGACATTGAGGCGGGCGTGCCGCGCGAGTTGGCGCGCTTCAGAAACGCGCATTACCGCGATGTACGCTACGCGCTTGATGTCGAGATCGCGCCCGGCGCGGAACTCCTCACCGGCACGCTGGAACTTCGCTTCACGACAGACGCCGAAAAAAACGACCTTGTGCTCGACTGGCGGGTGGTGAAGCGTCCCGCCGGGCAGGCCGAGGCGCGCGTTTCAGATATTGTGGTCAACAATCGCGTGGCGAATGATGCGCGATTCGTCAACGAGCATATCGTCATTCCACGCGCATACCTCGTGAAGGGCGAGAACGTCGTGCGGACGCGGTTCGCGTCGCCGATCAGCGCGTCGGGCAGCGCTGTCACGCGCTACCGCGACCGCGAGGACGGCAGAGAATATATCTACACGCTCTTCGTGCCGTCGGACGCGAGCACCGCGTTTCCATGTTTCGACCAACCGGATTTGAAGGCGCGGTTTACTCTGACGGTCACTGCGCCGAGCGGTTGGAGGATCGTCACGAACACGGGTGTCGCGGAGATGCTGATTACGCAATGCGATCCCGTCACCGATGCGTCTGCCACCAGCACCTACTGTCCTCCCGTCTGGACGAAGTTCCACGAAACTGAGCCGATCAGCACTTACGTCTTCGCCTTCGCCGCCGGCGAGTTCGAGGTGTTTGATGATAAGGAATCACCTCACCAAA
>JBPCPQ010000331.1:0-4979 GCA_050999015.1 Pyrinomonadaceae bacterium
GCGAAGCCGTTCTTCGCGTAGACCAGCAAATCGTCCAGACAATCGAGGCCGTCGCGCTCTCGTTTGACTCTCTCGACCTTGTTCTCTCGTGCTACTGCAACACTCATTTCTTCCCCTCGTGAAGCACAAACCCTAAGAGACGGTTTGTTAGTTGGCGGACGCTAACGAGAAACTCCTTGCGGGCGCAGTCCTTATTCAAACTCGCTGGTTGCGCCTCGCCTATCGGATGTCGCCACTATACGCCCGACGGCCCGGCCACTGTCAACATAACGGCGAGCCTGCATATTATACTGACGGGGGCTGCCGGTCTATATTTTTATTTTTATCTCACGGTTAGAACAATTTATGTCGCGGGGAGTGTGATGGGCGGAGCGCGTTGGGTTAAAGTGTGTAGGCGTTTAGTAGACGCCGATTAAATTATTCGTGGGTTGAACATTCAATGATTTCCAGCTCAAGTAGAACTGAAAACTTTCGATACGCGATTCGTAATCTCGTGCGCGCCGCCGAGGAAGTGGAGCGGGCGGGGCGTGAGGTGTCTTACTTCAATATCGGCGACCCGCAAGTTTACGGATTTCATCCGCCCGCTCACGTCGTCGAAGCAATCGAGCACGCCTCACGCGACAAATTCACTGGTTACACACATTCGGCGGGTCTTCCAGAAGCGCGCGCGGCGGTCGCGTCCTACGCCACGGCGCTCGGCGCACCGACCGTGCCGGGCGAGGTGCTCATCACTTCCGGCGCGTCCGAGGCCGCCGATTTGCTGCTGACGGCGTTAGTCAATCCGGGCGATGAAGTGCTTCTGCCCGCGCCCGGCTACCCGATTTACGCGGCAATCCTTCATAAGCTCGGCGCTGTCCCGCGCTACTACAAATTGAACGACGCCGACAATTGGCTGCCGTCGCCTGCTGAGGTGCGTTCGCTCGTCAATGCAAGGACGCGCGCTCTGGTCTTGATTAATCCCAACAACCCGACGGGCGCCGTGACTCCCGATGCTTTGACTGCCGCCATGATCGAGGTCGCGGCAGAGCGCAATCTTTTAGTCATCGCAGATGAGGTTTACCGGGAGCTTTGCTTCGGCAATCAGCCAACCGCGTCTTCCGTCATTGCTCGTGAGATGTCAGTTCCCCTCGTGACGCTTGAGAGCTTATCGAAAACGCACTTAATTCCCGGCTGGCGCATCGGCTGGATGCGCTTCACCTGCGCCGAAAAGATGCCCGACCTTCTCCGCGCGGTCGGCAGCCTTGCCGACGGTCGCCTTTGTTCACCGACGCTGACGCAGTATGCCGTGCGCCCGGCGCTTGAAGGCAGTAAAAGTTTTCAGCATGAATTTGTTTCCGAAATTAGAAAAAGGCGTGACACGGCTGTCGCGCACGTCAACCGCATCGAGAAGTTGTCCTGCGCAGTGCCGGAGGCGGCCTTCTACCTAATGATCAAAGTGAACGAGTTAATCGAAGATAGTGACGAAGCTTTCGTTTTACAACTACTCAAAGATACCGGCATACTCGTGGTTCACGGGTCGGGCTTCGGCACTGACCCGCGACTTGGTTATTTCAGGATGGTTTATCTCGCCGAGGAGGAGGCGCTCGACAAGGCCTTCGGTGCCATCAGCCGATTCATGTCGAGACGCTCTCGGTGAGAAGAAAGCGGCACTGTCACATCTGAGTCGCCACGTCCGAGTTGCCTCGTCCGGTACAATCACCTGCCGAGAACAATTTGTCTTAATGCGGGTTCGTAACGAATCCGGCAGGGCGGCACAGAAATTATGGAGCTGATCGGCGTTTAACTTTTCGACAGTAGGGAGGTTTTTAATTATGCGTTGGAGCGGTCGTCGTGAGAGCCAGAACGTAGAAGACCGGAGGGGCATGTCGCGGGGCGGGATGGCCGTCGGCGGAGGAATCGGCACCCTCCTGCTGGTGTTGATTGCGATGCTCTTCGGCGCTGACCCACGCCAGTTGCTCGAGCAGATGCCGAGCGGCGGGCCGGCCCCGGCGACGCAGACCGGGGGACGGACGAACCCGGCGGAAGAGGAACTCAGGCGATTCACGTCGGTCGTGCTCGCGGACACCGAAGACTTTTGGAACGATGTTTTTCGCCGCGAAGGCGCTCAATACAGAAAGCCGGTCCTCGTTCTCTTCACCGGTCGGGTGGAATCGGCGTGCGGCATCGCCGGCGCTGCCGTCGGCCCCTTTTACTGTCCGGGCGACCAAAAGGTTTATCTCGACCTTTCATTCTTCCGCGAACTCCAGGAACAATTCGGGGCGCCGGGTGATTTCGCGCAAGCCTACGTCATCGCCCATGAGATCGGACATCACGTCCAACACCTGCTCGGGACTTCGGACGAAGTAACACGTTTGCAGCAACGGTCGGGGCAAGCCACCGCCAACCAACTCTCAGTCAGGCTCGAATTGCAGGCGGATTTTTACGCTGGCGTGTGGGCGCGTTACGCCCAGCAGAAAGGCTTGCTCGATTCCGGTGACATCGAAGAAGCGTTGCGGGCGGCGACCGCCATCGGCGACGACCGTCTGCAGAGGAGAACGCAAGGGTACGCCGTTCCCGATTCGTTCACTCACGGCACCTCGGAGCAGCGAGTTCGCTGGTTCCGGCGCGGGTTCGAGACGGGCGACGTGCGACAGGGCGACACTTTCAAGGCCACAAGTTTGTAATTGACTGAGAGTGCGGGTTCGGATGGCGGGCGTCGGTAGCTTCTCTCCCACTGATAGCAGCATTGTTAAGGATGACTGTAAGAAGCAACTGAGCGCGGCTGGTCGGTCGAAAATGGTAAGGATGGATTACTGCAATTCTTCAGCCCGATGTCTAGCGGAAACAAAAAAAAGGCACCCGGCTTCCCCATAGCCAAGCGCCTTTTTAAAGCCACTAGAACGTGGCCTGCCTTAACTTTCTCTCCAGAAGGATCAACCACTGAGGGGCACACAATAGCCGGAACCAAACGAGCTAGGGTTGCAGTCTTATTGCAATCTCATTGTGTTTCCCGCCGCCCTCATTTTTTAACTTACGGAGTTGCGGAAGAGGTTGAAGCGGGTGTCATCGTCGGAGCCGCTTGAATTAGACCGCGACTGACGAGCACTTTGACTTCGACTCGCCGATTCTGCTCTCGCCCCTCGCGGGTGGTGTTATCCGCGAGGGCCTGCGCCTCGCCGTAACCGAACGGCGTGATAATTCGCCGCAACGGTATTTTATGATTCTCCACGAGGTAGCGAATCACGGCGTCCGCGCGTCGCTCACTGAGGCGGCGGTTCAATTCCGTGCCACCGTCAGCACTGGCGAAGCCGCCGACTTCCAAGACATAACCCTTCGCGCTGAGTGCCTGCTGCGCAATCTCGTCAAGCTTCGTTGTCGCTTCCGGCAAAAGCTTCGCGCTGCCGACTTTGAAGTTGACGGTGATACTCTGCTGCGGCGCGTAATCGTCAATCGCGGAGATACGCTCGTTCGTCGTATTCACGCCGGCGATTGCGGCGTCGGCAGCAGCTTGCGCGGCGACCGCACCGCCCTTCGCGGCGTTAGACACGGCGGCCAATTCGTCCAACTGACCTGAAAGGCGTTGCGCATTTTGCTCCACTTCGCCGATACGATTCTCGGCGGTGCCGACGCGATTTTCCACCGGGTCAACGCGCACTTCCAGACTCCGCGCGACGCGCAAATCGGAGTCGTTGAACCTGATCTTCTCCGCGCTCAACCCGCCGGAGGAATCACCTCTGCCTTCAATTTCCAAGTTCAACCCGCGTAGGATCACAGTCTGCCCGTAGTTCTTTCCGCTGCGCAAGAAACCGCCTTTCGTCTTGACGCTCGTTTGATCGTTAAGGCTGACAACGGTCTCGACGCCGCTCTCGTCCCTGACCGTGAAGTTGTCGGGCGAGCGCTTGGTGACGATGCCCTTCAGCTTCATCTTCTGCCCGCTTGAAACGGTTTGCGCGTTGGCGCCGCTGCGGGACGTGGTCTGGTTTGTTGTAGTTTGGTTCGTTGTGGTCTGGTTTGTTGTGGTTCGGTTTTCGGTTGTATTTTGGGCGTATGTCAAAGACGCCGAGGCGAACATCAATCCCAGAGCCATTGACTGAAGTTTCCCTGCTCTACTGAAATTCATCATTTAGTCTCCTGAAGAAATCATGATTTGTTGTTGGCGTCGTAACGCCCTAATCGCTAGTACGAGGCGCGACCATGAAAAAAGCTCTAACTTGTTGGGGGTATACGGATTCTCATCGTGAGAATAGCGTCTCCACATACGCCTATGGTTGCAATTAACTTGTGATTATGATGTGAGGCGGTTATATCTGCGGAAGTAAAAGGCTAAGAGAATGGAATAAGGATGGACAAGATAGGAAGAAGGAGGAAAGGGAAATGGGGAAGGGAAAAAGGGAACGTGCTATCTCATCCCCTCTTCACCCTTGACCCTTTTCCCATTCCCCATTTCCCCTCATGGATTTGTCCTGTCCATCATTGTTTTATTCTTTAAGGTCTTGATTTAACGGCTTGAGCATTCAATAGCGGCGAGGGCGCTTGCCGCGCCGGAAGATGCGTCGCGTGCCGCGTCCCACGAGTTTGCCTGCCGCCGTGAATGGCTTAGCGGCGATTTTGAAGGGCTTTGCCAGCGCACGGACAAAGCGGCGGCGGCGGCGTCTTCGAGGGACGACAGTTTTTCTTTGAGGTGTCGAATGGGGAGTTGTTTGGTAAACGTCAGGTGGTGGGGTCGTCGTAGTAGTTGTCTGGGGACGCGCGTCGAGGATCGTGGGCACGAACATGAGTAGGGTGAGCACGAGGCAGATTTTTTTCACGGCGTGCTTCGTCATATAAGTTGAAGACTGTGCATAAATCGAAGTGCTTTTTTCTCAAGGATTTCGCCGTTTTCTTCCGAAACCGCTGAGGTGCATTTCCGATGTTCTTCAACTCGAAGATAGCAGTGGCGAGAATGGCCGGAAAACAGACGGTTCTTTCAAAATGATTTATGCACAGTCTTCAGTTACTTA
>JBPCPQ010000419.1:0-4469 GCA_050999015.1 Pyrinomonadaceae bacterium
CGGCGTGCCTTCATTCAGTGAGGTCAGCGCTACGATGTCGAGCGCCGCATAAAAATTTTCGGGGTCGCCGCGCAAGCCTGTGAAAATCATTTTTTCGCCGATGCCAAGCGAGTGAGCGTGCGCCTCAAGGTTTGCGCGAAGATGACCATCGCCGACGACAACAAAACGCGCTTTCTGCCGCGCGAGACTTCCCCGCTCACATTGCTCTTTGTCGTAACGCGCGGCGGCTTTGAGAAAAAGTTGATGATTCTTAACCTCGGTGAGACGCCCGACGATCCCCACCACGAGACAGTCGTCCGCGCTAATTCCTAATTCCTTCCGCGCCGCTTTCCTGCGCACCGCCGGATTGGCGAACACATCGGTGTCCAAGCCGAGCGGCACGACGGCGAACTGCTCCGCTCTCCCGACGCCAAACTCGTGATGTATCTCCCGAAATTGCTGCGCGCTGAGACAGACGATCCGGTCGGTTGCGACGCGCGCGAGTATTTTTTCGATCATCAGAAACAGACGTGTCTTCAATCGCCCGTAGTAGCTATGAAAAACGTGTCCGTGATACGTGTGGACGAATCGGCAGCGGCGCGGACGCGCGACGAGAATTGAAGGCGTCAGCCAGCGGTAAAGCAGTCCGGCGACGCGGCCCACCGTCCCGGCTTTCGCCGTGTGCGTATGCACAACATCGGGGCGCTCGCGCACGAAGAGGCGGTAAAGTTTCCAGACTGTTATCGCGTCCTTCAAAGAAATCTCGCGGCTCATCTCCGAGATGATGACAGGCCGCACGCCCTGCGCCCGGGCAAAATACGTCATGTCGTCTTCGCCCGGCGGCACCGTTCCCGCGATTAGCACGGTATCATAACCGACGCGCGGCAACTCCGCCGTCAGCCACGTGACGTGCCGCGCCGGCCCACCCACGTTGAGTCGGGCGATGATGCGAACCACTTTCATTTTAGATTTGCGATTTTCGATTTGCGATTGCAGGAAGCGTTAAAATCTACGCTTTGCTTTCAATCGCAAATCGAAAATCCAAAATCGCAAATTCGTTAGTCTTCCATCCTGAAGATCGTTCGGGGGTCGTCCTCGTGCCGAATCTCGTCAATTTCTTCGCGCTTACCTTCGCCCATGAAGAGGCGGTTCGGGCAATTGATGACGACGCCGGACGTGTGCCCGACGTTGCGGTAAGCGTGGGCGACGCCCTTCGGGACGATCACCGACTTCGGGTTGTCCTCGCCGACGAAGAGAGTCATTACGTACATGTACGTCTCCGAGTCGGGGCGGTTGTCCCACAGCCGCAGCTTGAAGTTCGACGGGCCGATGAAGCAGAAGAGGTCGGCTTGGTCGGCGTGCTCGTGCGGGCCGCGTAGCACGCCGGGAAGCGTCGTCGAAACATATGTCATGCGCGGGTAAAATTCTTCCTCCAGTTCGTCGTGGCGGAACAACTCCGCCAGCCATCCGCGCTCGTCAACGTACTTACGCAGGTCTTTAATCACCACGTCGCGGATTTTGCCGCGCGTAAACTCAGACACAGCAAGGTCAGTCTTTGTTCGCACCCTGAACCTCCATTTTGTTGGCGCCGGTTTCGGCCACGAGTCTTCCGGCGTGCAATAAACTCTCGAACGTCCCGGCGTCAGTCCACCAGCCGTCGAGTTCGTCCCACGTCATTTCGTCGCGCTTGATGTAGGCGTTGTTCACGTCGGTGATTTCCAATTCGCCGCGCGCCGAAGGCTTGAGCGTCCGCACGATGTCAAACACGCCCGCGTCGTACATGTAAATCCCTATCACGGCGTAGTCCGATTTCGGCTGCTGCGGTTTTTCTTCGATTCGCACGACGCGCTTACCGTCAATCTCGGGTACACCGAAGCGTTGCGGGTCGTGTACCTTCTTGAGAAGGATTTTCGCGCCGCCGCCCTGATGCCGGTACGCGCGCACCGCGCGGCAGATGTTGCCCTCGATGAGATTGTCGCCGAGCACGATGCAGAGCGGCTCACCCGCCGCGAAATGCTCGGCCAGCGCAAGCGCCTGCGCGATTCCGCCCTCGCCTTCCTGATACGTGTAGTTGAGGTGCTTGAGGCCGAACATACTACCGTTGCCGAGCAGCTTGAGAAAATCCCCCGCCGAGTTTCCGCCCGTAACCACCATGATGTCTTTGACACCGGCGTTCACCAGCGTCTGAATCGGATAGTAAATCATCGGCTGGTTGTAAACCGGCAGCAGGTGCTTGTTCGTCACCGCCGTCAGAGGCCTTAGTCGCGACCCCAGTCCGCCCGCTAATACGACACCTTTCATTCGTTAACCTCCTAAACACAGTGACAAGCGACAGGTAATAACTGACAAGCCAAAGACAAAAGCAATTTGTAATATCATCTGACGCTCGTCCCCCATCATGTGTCTATAAATTTTCTGAACCACAATTCGAGCATTAAGAGCGTCCAAAGTTGGTGCGCGTAATCGCGCCGGCCCTCAGTATGCTCCGTGACCATGTGCGCGACGACTTCGGGTTTGAAGTAGCCGCGCGTGAGACTTCGCTCGGCGAGCAGAACCTCGCGCAGGAAATCTTTCATCCCGCCGCGAAACCAGTGTCCGATGGGAACCCCGAAGCCCATCTTCGCGCGCTTCAAATTTTCCGCCGGCAGAAGTTTCTTCAACACCTGCTTCAGCAGATACTTGGTCGTCCGCCCGCGCAGCTTCAAGTCTTCGGGCAGGCTTGCGGCGAACTCGATGACGTGGTGATCGAGAAACGGCGAGCGCGCTTCGAGCGACACGGCCATGCTGGCGATGTCAACCTTGACGAGTAGATCATTCGGCAAATAGGTCATCGTGTCCGCGAGAAGCGAAGCATCCACTATCCCGGCGCCATTGGCTCGTGTGAACCACTCGGCGAGAAACTCCGACGCTTCATGTCCGGCGACGCGGTGACGAAACTCGTCGGTATAAAGCTCGTCTTTCGCCTGCGTGTCGAGCACGCTGACCCAGCGCAAATAACGCTCAATTGCCGGAAGCCCCGCCGCTTTCACGAACCGCTTCAAACTCCGCAGACGAGTGCGGCGTAATTCAGAAGCGGGTAGTAACTCAACTACTTCCTCAATCAAAGAACGGCGCATCAAGCGGGGCAGCTTGCGGTACGTTTCGGCGAGTCGCATCGCGGCGTAGCGTTCGTAGCCCGCGAAGCATTCGTCGCCGCCGTCGCCGTTGAGGGCGACCGTGACGTGGCGGCGCGTTTCCCTCGACACATAATACGTTGGAATCGCCGACGAATCAGCATACGGCTCGCCGTAATGCTCAACGAGCGTCGGTAAAACTTCCAGCGCGTCGGGGCGCACAATAAACTCATGATGGTCGGCCCCGACGTGCTCGGCGACGCGGCGCGCGTGATGCAGTTCGCTGAAATCCTGCTCCTCAAAGCCGATGGAGAAAGTTTTGACCGGCTCGGAACTTTCCCGACTCATCAGCGCGACGACCGCGCTCGAATCAACGCCCCCGGAAAGAAACGCGCCGAGCGGCACCTCTGAAATAAGTCTGACGCGCACTGCTTCGCCGAGCACCTCAAGCGCCCGCTCACCCGCCTCCCTTTCGTCGAGATTCACCTTCCTTGAAAAATCCAAGTGCCAGTAGCGCTCGATTTTGACTTCGCCGTGACGATCAAACGTGAGCGTGTGCCCCGGCTCAAGTTTCCTAATTGCGCGGTAGGCCGTGAGCGGTGCGGGGACGCACATAAACGACAGATAGTAGTGAATAGCTTCGGGCTGAACGTCGCGGCTGACTTCCGGGTGTTGGAGGAGCGCGCCGAACTCCGAGCCGAAAATCATCCCGCCATTGACGAGCGCGTAAAGCAGGGGCTTTTTGCCGACGCGGTCGCGCGCTAAGAAGAGTTGCTCTTTGCGCTCGTCCCAAATCGCAAAGGCAAACATCCCGCGCAAGTGCTTCGGGCACTCCGCGCCGTACTCGTCGTAAGCGTGGATGATCGCTTCGGTATCGCTGTCGGTGTAGAACCTGTGGCCGAGTTTTTCGAGGCGGGCGCGCAGTTCGCGGTAGTTGTAGATTTCGCCGTTGAAGACGATCCACGCCGTTTGGTCGGCGTTGTGAATCGGCTGCTGCCCGCCCTTGATGTCAATGATCGCGAGGCGCCGCATCGCCAAGCCCACACGACCGTTCACATACTGTCCGTCGTCGTCCGGACCGCGATGGCGGATCGCCTCGCACATTCGCGCGAGCACGCTCTCATCAATTGACGTGTCGCTGCCGCTGCTGCTGGCGCGCACGATGCCTGCGATTCCACACATTTCAGACGCGGTGAGGGGCGCGGCGCGAGATCGCCGCTTGCTTGGCGGCCGTTGCGACCTGCTGACTTTCTTCGTTTCTCTCTTTCAGCAGGACGAAGCCGGTTCCGACGAAAATAAAGTAGAAGACCAAAAGCTGCGAGCGTTGCCGGTAGGCGGTGCCGATGTTCCCCTGAAACACGGAGTAAGCGAGCGTCA
>JBPCPQ010000285.1:0-1517 GCA_050999015.1 Pyrinomonadaceae bacterium
TTCAGTGGAAGTTGAGTCCGCAGAACGCGATTAACAACGTCAATGATTTGGGCACAGTCGCGCGCACCGACGTTTACACGCTCGACAAGCACGGCGGGTTGCTCGCGGTACACGATGCTCTGACGCGCAAGGTCGTCGCCGAGTTGAAGAACTTCGATAACGTTTATTACGAAATCTGCAACGAGCCTTACTTCGGCGGCGTGACGCTGGAGTGGCAGCACCATATCGCGGAAGTGATCGCGGCGGCGGAGAAGAGTTTTCCGTTCAAGCATCTCATCTCGCAGAACGTTGCCAACGGCTCGGCGAAAATCGAGCGCCCGCACCCGGCCATCTCAGTTTTTAACTTTCACTACGCGACGCCGCCCGACACCGTCGCCTTGAATTACGCTCTGAACAAACCCATCGGCGACAACGAGACGGGCTTTCGCGGGACGGACGATTTTCAATATCGCCGCGAGGCGTGGGATTTCATCATTGCGGGCGGCGCGCTCTACAACAATCTCGATTACTCGTTCGCCGTCGGCCACGAGGACGGCACGTTTCCGTATCCGAAGACGCAGCCGGGCGGCGGCAATCCGGGTTTTCGTAATCAACTGCGCATCCTCAAAGAGTTCATCAACGGATTCGATTTCATCAGGATGAAGCCGGACAACTCGGTGCTGAAGGGCGAGTTGCCCGCCGGAGTGCGCGCGCGGGCACTGGTGAAAGCGGGTCAGGCTTACGCCGTTTATGTTTGCCCGAAAGTGAGCGACGGCGCGCAGGATTTTTCGGTGAAGTGGTCGGGACGGATCGAGCCGAAGCACTCTGAGACTTACACCTTTTATACTTTCTCGAACGACGGCGTGCGACTCTCGGTCAACGGCCAGCCGGTCATCACCAATTGGACGGATCATTCCGGCGTGGAAGATCGCGGCATGATTAGTCTCAGTGGCGGGCGCAAGTATGAGATTAAGCTCGACTACTATCAGGCGGGCGGCGGCTCCGCGATAAAACTCTACTGGTCGAGCGACAGCCAGAAGAAAGAAATCATTCCGCAAAGCCAACTCACCGCCGGCGGCGAAAACGGACTGCGGGGCAGTTATTACTCCGGCAAGAATTTCGACCGCCCGATGCTCACACGCACCGACCCGACGATTGACTTCGAGTGGACGAACACCTCGCCGTTCGCCGCCGCGCCGCAGAACGACGCCACGAAAGAGCAGACGATAGAATTGAAAGTCGCGCTTTCTGCCGGCACGTATAAAGCTGAGTGGATAAATACCAAGTCCGGGAGGGTGGATAAAGCGGAGAGCTTCACACACTCCGATGGCGACCGCGCGCTCCTCTCACCCACTTATTCGGAAGACATCGCGTTGCGCATCAAAAAGGAATTGACGCGCTGATTGTCCTTCGCATCTTCCGCGCCTTCTCCGCGCGCCCGGCGGTTAAGGATAGCCCCGCGCAAAACGCGAATAGCGGGCAGAAAGAATCTTTCTGCCCGCGGGTCAATTTTGACGGTTTGCTACCTTCCGCTTTCT
>JBPCPQ010000011.1:0-3942 GCA_050999015.1 Pyrinomonadaceae bacterium
CCCGTCGAACGGCAGTCAGTCGAATATCGCTTGCAGGAGCGCGAGCGTTTTCTCCGCACGCTGATCGGCAATCTGCCCGGCATCGTCTATCGCTGCCGCACGGATGAGAGTTGGACGCCGGAGTTTATGAGCGACGGCGTTGAGATTGCCGGCTACTCGTCCGCAGATTTCATAGAAACGCGCCGCGTGTCGTGGGACGACGTGATTCACGCGGAAGACCGCGAGCGCGTGCGCGCCGAAGTTCGCAAGCTGATGGGTGAAGGCGTGCCGTTCAGTGCCACGTCTTACCTTCTCTCGTATCGTCTTATCAGCGCGGCGAACGAGTTGAAGTACGTCCGCGACCGCTTCCGCTTCATGTGGGGCGACGAGGGCAAAGTTGTCGCGCTCGAAGGCGTCATCACCGACATCACCGAACTGACACTTGCCGATGAACGCATACACGAATCCGAAGGACGCTACCGGCTTCTCGCCGAGAACATGAACGACCTCGTCTGCCTGCACGACCTCGACGGGACATTTCTTTATCTCAGCCCGTCATGTGAGCGCGTTTTGGGTTTCACGCCCGACGAACTCGCGGGCACGAGTCCTTACGACTTGTTCCACCCGGAAGACGCCCCGCGCATCCGCGAAGAAGCGCATGAACCGTTGCTCGCGGGCGAACGGGAAGTGATGAACGAGTATCGGATGCGAAGGAAAGAAGGCGGGTATGTCTGGTTGGAAACGATGTCGCAAAGAATTGTGACCGCGCAAGGCGAACTCGCCAAATTGTTGACGTGTTCGCGCGACATCACGGAACGCAAAATCGCGGACGACGAACGCCGCATCATTGAAGAAGAACGTGCCGCCCTGCTTCTGCGCGAGCAATCCGCGAGACAGGAAGCGGAGCGTGAACGTGAAGCGGCGGTCGGTGCGCGCGAAGAAGCCGAAGCCGCTCGGGAAGAAGCGTTGCAGGCGAACCGTGCGAAGGATGAGTTTTTGCAAATGGTATCGCACGAATTCCGCACGCCTTTGACGACGATTAAAGCCGCCGCGCGCGTACTGATGAGCGGCGGGGATTCGGAGGAAGAACGGCGCGAGTATCTGGAGACGATTGCGAGCGAGTGCGACCGGCAGATTGACATGATTATCAATCTGCTTGACATCTCGCGTCTCGAAGAAGGCTCGGTTGACCTCAAACATGAGTGTGTCAAAATCTCCGAAGTCCTGCGCTCCTGCGACCGCATCGAACGCCCTGCCGCCAAAGCGCGCGAGCAAGAATTCGTCGTAGAGATGGACGAAGACTTGCCGCCCGTGCGCGGCGACGCGAAAGCCCTGCGCCGCGCGCTCTGCACGATGATCGAGAACGCCATCAAGTACACGCCCGAAGGCGGCGCGATTATCGTCTCCGCCGGACTCGCCTCGCCCGAAGAAGTCGCCGTTCATGTCGCGGATAACGGGCGCGGCATCCGCCCCGAAGATATGGCGCACCTCTTCGAGAAATTCTTTCGCGGCAAGAAATCAACAGACCCGACGATTGACGGCACGCCCGACGACGCGGTTAAACCTGAAACGCCCGGCGTCGGCTTGGGGTTGTATCTCGCCGAACGTCTGATTCGCGCGCTCGACGGTCGCATCGAAGTCGAGAGCGTCGTGAATCGCGGCAGCCGTTTTACAGTCTTTCTTCCAGTCTGGGACGACGCGCGCCACGAACTGGACGAGATTGACGAATACGGCTTTGAGGATGGTGGACAATGATTGACACGCTTCGCAAACGCATTCTCATCGTCGAAGACCACGCGCCGCTCTTACGTATCATCGCCAAATGTCTGCAAAAAGCTAACTACGAAACAATCACCGCGCGCACCGCCGAAGAAGCCTTGCTGCACCTCGCCGAAATCATTCCCGATCTCATCGTGAGCGACATCATGTTGCCGGGCATGAACGGCTACGCTCTCGCCGAAAACATCCGCGCCCACGCGCGCACCGACATCATTCCAATTATCTTCCTGACGGCGAAGGACACGCGCGACGACCGCATCAAGGGCTTGCGCGTCGGCGTTGACAAATACCTGACGAAGCCGTTCGAGCCGGATGAACTCGTCGCCGCGATTGAGAACATCTTTAACCGTGTGCGTCGCACACACGCCCGCGTCGCACGTCTCCCCGCCACACCGACAGCGGCAACCAACACGACGGCGAGCGCCGCCAGCCCGGCTCTCGCCGAAGCTGAAATCCTGCCGGATTCGGATTTAACGGAAACGGAAACGCGCGTCGCAGAAGCGGTCTCACGCGGACTCTCGAACAAGGATGTTGCCGCCGAACTCGGCATCAGCTACCGCACCGTCGAGATGCACATCTCACATATCTTGCAGAAGAAAAATTTATCGAACCGCGTCGAACTCGCGTTGCTGATCGAACGCCAACGGCAAGTGTCTGACGGAGAAGCAGACAAGGAGTGAAAATACAAATCGGCGGGCAATTAACGTTAAAGGTTTGTGAACGGAGTGTTATCTTTGTGTTCGCGCCCATTCGCGCACGCGGGCAAGCCAGAGGTTGCGCTTCATGCTCTTGCTCGCTTCGAGCAGTTCGGTGACGGCGGAGGCGATCAGCGACGGGAAAATCAGGCTTGTTGTTTGTTCCGCATACTGCCCGTCAATCAGCGTATAGAATCTCACGCGCATGCCGTCGTAACGCCAGACTTCCGGCACGCCGAACGCCGCGAAGATTGGGAATTTGTCGAGCGACGGATGCGTGATGTCTATTTCGATCACGAGGTCGGGCGGCGGGTCAATCATTAAGTCAATCTCATCTTTCCGACGCGCGAGTTCGGCGTGTGCGACGTAGAAACAGGAATCAGGTTCAAATCCCTTCGCGATGTCTTCGCGCTTGAACGTCGTCGAACCGAGATTCTCAATATCAACTTCCATCTCTCCGGCAACGAGTTCGATAAGCATCGCAATCGTGCGATTCGGCTTTTCATGCTTGGGTGAAGGCGACATGATTTCAAGTGTCCCGTTGTCAAAGGCGAAGTGCGCCGCGTGGCTGTCTACGAAGTCAGCCAAGAGTTGTTCGTAAGTCGCCCAACTGACGCCCTGCATGATGATCTTCTGTTCCTGTGGACTGATGACTGCCGCCATAACTTCCAATCCTTAATCCATCAATTTGTTAAGCCAACTATAACATCTTCGCCCGCGCGCCGTTTTCAAAGACTGTGTTTCCACGTATGCCCTTTTAAGTGGTAACACGGTAGCGCGCCCGTGAAGGATTCTCTAATCTCATTCCATACAGCAAATCCCGCTCGCCGCACAGTTTCAAAGGGGGAGAGTGAAGTTGTGTTTCACCGCGCTTCCGAAGTCGTGTGCCGCACGCGCCTCGCGGAAAGCGTGCTGCGATAAACGAGGTTGGGTGAAAGGTTGAAAGGATTTGCTGTCAAGAATTTGTTCAGCGAAAACGATTTAACGAATGTTCGGCAGAAAGAAGTGGGTGAAAGCATGAGCGAGGCACGACGGGAAAAACTTAGCGTGGTTGACCGCAACGGAACGGGCGGCACGCTCGACCTTGAGGCGATGCCGCCTGACGGGAAAAAGTCGCGGCTCGTCCTCGTCCGATTTCGTGAGAGGGATCAAGCCTTCATCTCGTCGGACGCGCTCGTCGAACGGAAGGAAGGCGGCTACTACTACCCCGAAAGTTTCGACGAAGCGATGACGGCACAAAGAAGCTCCGCGCCCGCGCAATCTTTCGCTCAAACGACGATAAACGACCACGCGATGAACGAACAACGAGTTATTCCTATCCTTGAGGAAGAATTGCTCGTTGAGAAACGGCGGGTCGAGCGCGGCGGCGTGCGAATCGTCAAGACCGTCAGCGAGCGCACGGAGATGATTGATCTGCCGCTGATGGAAGAACAAACGGAAGTCGAGCGCGTCGCCATCAACCGCATTGTCGAAACCGCGCCGCCCGTGC
>JBPCPQ010000341.1:0-2463 GCA_050999015.1 Pyrinomonadaceae bacterium
TGATTGTGTGAACGACGCGGCTGATGACAACAGCGATGACAACCATCGTGACGGCGATCACGACGAACGCGACCATCACCATTACCATCACCCAAAAAGCTGGATCGTTCGTATTCATTTGCAGCGCTAGGGAAAACATACTAATTACGGATTATTAAATTTGACGTTCCGTATTTGCGACTTTGGATATTAGACCATGCGGAATTTCTAACCCAGATTTCTTTCAATCTGCATTCCGCATTCCGCAATCACTTTGGTTCGCCTTCGTAGTAGGTAGGTGCCGGCTCCATCGCGCCGGATTCGGTGCGGCGCTTCTCTTCGACGTAAGCGCGCTTTCCGGCTTCGATGGCGGCAGAGAGGTGCTCGCCCCGGCGCGCGGCGGCTTCGCGCGCGGCGCCGGCAAGGTCGCCCGCTTTGTCCGCCGCCGAAGCGTACAACTCACCAGCGCGCTCGCGCCCCACTTCGTAATACTCGCCGGCCTTCGTGCCGAGTTGCCCCGCCGTCTCGCGCGTGCGGTCAACGCCTTTGCGTGTCACGTCGGCGAGGTCGCCGCGTAACTCGCGCCCCGACTTCGGCGCGAACAACAGCGCCACAATCGCGCCAACCGTGCCGCCGATCACGAAGTAAGCGAGTCGCGTGCCGACATCACTATCGTCCACGTCGTCGCGCACCCGAACTAATTGTCTAGTCATTGCGACCTCTTCGATCCCGGATGCCGGAATCTCCGGCTCATCCGAACTGAAAAATTATCAACTCCTAAACCGCTTCCGACTATAACAAAAGCGCGCGAAGCGGCGCAAGAAATGCCGCTATCAGGAAGGCAAAAGTAAAAAGGCAAAAGTGAGAGTTTAATAAGGACGACAGTTCTTCCTTCATCAAGCACTCGTTCAAAAGTTATCCGCACAAATGTTGGTAAATAACGACCGCCCGCGGCGGCCTTCACTTTTGCCCTTTGCCTTTTTACTTTTGCCTTTCCTCTTGCCAGCCGAAAAACTCGTGTGCCCACATGAACGAGACGCGGGCGTGTTTGGCTGCTTCTTCGTCACGATCCATGTCGCCGACGAAAAGCGTCTCGTCTCGTCGCGCGCCGAAGCGGTGCATCAAGCGGGTGAGCATCAGCGGCTTCGGCTTGCGGCACGCACAGTCGGCGTGCGGCGCGTGCGGGCACATCTCGATTGACCCGGCGGGCGGAGCGTTGATGCCGAACGCCGCGACAACCATCTCCGCCAGAAGTTGGTACGCCGCTTTAAAACTCATATAACCCATCCCGACGCCGCCCTGATTGCTGGCAATGCCGAAGCGCGTTTTTCCCGCGCTCCAATCTATCTCCGCGAGACGCTCTCTGACGTCGGGAATCAACTCCCACTCACCGGCTTTGTTCGGGCACGGTTGCCCCGGAATGGTCGTCCGGCGAAGCGTGCCGTCGGCGTCGAAGATGTAGAGCTTGACGGGTTTGACGCGGCTCATTGTTTATGCGGAGACTTCAACCTTCCAAACTCCGTCGCCGATTGATTCAGCGGTGATGTCAACGTCAAGAAATTTTTTGATGATCTCAATGTTCGTTGTGGTGTGAAGCGACAATTGTCCGGTAGTGAACGAGCCGCCACGCGCGAGCGCGAGCGGAATAAGCAACTGATCGGCGAGGTGCTCGCCGACAGGCGCGTTCGTCGCAAGATAATTTTGCGCCTCCTTAACAACGTCTTCGGCGATTACTTCGGCGCGCACGCCACGCTCGCCGACCCTTGAGAACATCTCGGTGAGATGCTCGCTCTCAAATTCAATCATCACGACATTGCCGGGACTGAGCGCGTTCGTCGAAGTCTCGACGTAAAGTCGCTCCGCGCCCCACTTCATTCGTACTCCGACGACGGCCAATTCTCTTTCCGCGATCATCGGCGGGAGTTTAACGACAAGCGCCCGCGCCCTTTCGTCACGCATCTCTCCGCGCTCGATCAAGTCAAGCCGCTTCAGCATCGCCGCCGGCTCAATCGTGACGTTGAACTTTCCGCCGCCGGGCGGGTAAAAGCCGTAGCGCGCAAGCTCGATTCGGACGCGCGTCCCCATTTTGTTGATGAGCGGCAGGAACGTAGTTTCGAGAAAATTGTAGGGCGGGGCGTGGACGTTGTGCGTGCCGCCTTCAAGCGTCAGAAGGCTCGGCGCAGAAGCAATCATCAGTGGCGGAAGCACGGTCTGGAGAACGAGCGTCGCGCTGCCCGCCGTGCCGATGGCGAAATTGTATTCGCCGGCGACGACTCCGCGCGGCGCAAATGTAAACTCACGTGCGCCCACGCCAGCGCCCGAAACTTCCGCGCGCCCTATGCCTGCGGCGGCATTGACGGCGGTGAGATGCTGGCGCTGCAAGCCCGGCTTCTGGCGGTTGGCGCGCACGCGCTCGACGCGAAACGGCTTTCCCGTGACGAGCGACAGCGCCAGCGACGTGCGAATGATCTGCCCGCCGCCCTC
>JBPCPQ010000155.1:0-4709 GCA_050999015.1 Pyrinomonadaceae bacterium
CGTAAGCCTTCGTCTTCGAGGCCGACGACTAATCCCGGATTGGTGCAGAACTGCCCCGTGCCGAGCGTGACCGACGCTTTCAATCCTTCGGCGAATGCGTCGCCTCGCTCACGAAGAAGACGCGGCAGAACGAAGACCGGATTCGTGCTGCCCATCTCGGCGTAAACAGGAATTGGGTCGGGACGCGCGGCGGCGGCGTCGAACAGCGCGCGCCCGGCGCGTAAACTGCCGGTGAAGCCAACCGCCCGCGTCAACGGATGACGCACGAGCGCGAGACTGACTTCGTGGCCGACGCCGTGCAGCATCGAGAACAATCCGTCCGGCATCGCGGTCGCTTCAATCGCTTTGATAATGGAGCGCGCGATTATCTCCGAAGTCCCCGGATGCGCCGGGTGCGCTTTGACGACGACGGGGCAACCGGCGGCAAGCGCCGACGCGGTGTCGCCGCCCGCGACGGAGAAGGCGAGCGGGAAGTTGCTCGCGCCGAAAACCACCACCGGACCCATCGGGATCAGCATTCTTCTGAGGTCGGGTTTCGGCAGCGGCTGTCTGTCCGGCAGAGCGCGGTCAATCGAAGCCTCGACCCACGAGCCTTCTCTCACCACGTCGGCGAACATCCGAAGTTGACTGACGGTGCGCGCCCGTTCGCCCGTCAATCTCGCTTCCGGCAAACCTGTCTCCGCGCCCGTCCGCTTAATTAAAGCGTCGCCGAGTTCGATAATCTCGTCGGCGATTCTTTCGAGAAACGCGGCGATGTCTGCGGCGGGGCGTTGACGATATTCGTGAAAGGCTCGCTCCGCCTGTTCAAGCGCCTGATTGATTTCCTCGATGGTGGCTTCGTGGAACAACTCTTCGAGTTGCTCGCCGCGCGCCGGATTGAAGGCGCGAAATGTCTGCGCGCCGCGCTTACTGATTTCTTTTCCGATGATGTTTTGGCCGTGTATTTTCATTGTGCTTTAACGTAACGAAGATGGGCTGGATCGCTTGACCGTAAAGGAAGGCGTAATAAACGCCACGGCGAGCGCCCGCGCTCACGCTTCAACTTCTGCCCTGAATCACTCAACTCTGTTCGTCAGACGGCATTCGCCGACTATGATCTCAACCGTGTCGCCGGACTGTAAGCTAAACGAATCGGGCGGGACAATGCCGGTTCCGGTCATCAGGAAAGCGCCGTGTGGAAATGTCGTCTCACGACCGAGGAAAGCGACCAAGTCTTCGAGCCGCCGCTTCATCTGTGAAGTGCGCGTCTCGCCCGCGAAGATTTCCTTGCCGCCGCGCAGGACGCGGACGTTGATAAGAAGGTCGCGCAACTCCTCGACTCCAGCGAGCACGATCCCGGAGCCGAGCGCACATGACCCATCGTAGATTTTCGCCTGCGGCAGATAGAGCGGATTCGCGCCCTCAATGTCTCTTGACGACACGTCGTTTCCCGCGCAGTAGCCGACGATTTCAAGATCGCAATTGATGACGAGAACAAGTTCCGGTTCCGGCACGTTCCACATGCTGTCCTTGCGGAGACGAACCCGTCCGCCGTCTCCTACAACGCGCCATCCCGCCGCCTTCATAAACAATTCGGGACGCTCGGCCTCATAAACTTTGTCATAAACATCGCCGGCGGTTGATTCGGCCTTACGCGCGTCGCGGCTGCGCAGGTAAGTCACGCCGCTCGCCCAGACTTCATGCGCCGGTTCGAGAGGGGCGAGCAACTGCGTCACGCTGGTGGCTTCCGTGGCCGGAATTACTTCCAGCAGTTTGATGATGGCGGCGTGCGGCAATTCAAGCAGCATGCTTAACGTGAGATCACGCGGGAGCAGGCGACCGTCAAGCGCCCAGCGCGGAGAGTTGTCAGGAGTCAGGTGGCGTGTCAGCAGCATGTTTTGTCCTCATCGTAAAAGTTATCAGGCAATCGAACCGTGAAACGGAGTGTCTTCTTCATTCATGATTCGCCCTTTTCTTCCGGCTTGAGAAAAAGAATATCACGAAGAGCAAGCCGATTGTCTTTAAGTGATTCACTCATCACCGGAGCGCGATTCGCTGCCACACTGACGCCTCGCCGCCCTCACGCACGAGCACGCTGACTTCGCGGTACGCGACAGCGTAAAGAGCGCGCATCTCCTGCGCGGAAGCGGGGCGCGTCAGTTTTTCCTCAAGCTCCTCGAGCGACATTGCGGCTTTCGGCATCGAGCGCGCGAGTTGTGCGCCTTCGCCCGCGACGTGCGCGGCCAATCCTTCGGCGAGCCAACGCGGTGTGTGTTTGCCGCCGAGTGCTTCAATAACGACGTGAGCATACTCGTGACGCAGCGTTGTCGTGAGAGCGCGGCGGCGCGCGAGCACGGCGAGCGGTTGAAGCTCAATGCGGCGGCCGCGTGTTGCCCCGCCGACCCACGGCGGCTGTCCCGTCGCCCCGACGAACGAGGCCGTAGCATCGTGGATGAACAACTCAATTTTTGGAGTCGCCGCGAATTTGAGAGACGCCGCCGCGAGCCGGCGACCCACATCGGCGCGCGCCGCTTCGAGCGTGCGGAGAACACCTTCGACCTCGCGTTGCGAAACGCTTGCCGGATATTCGACGCGGAAATTCTCGCTTGATAAAGCGAGCCGGGACGGTGATGCACTTCCTCGTGGCGTATGCCGCGAGAAAGAAGTTGCCTGAAACATTACATCCCGCCGAATACTTGCCGGCGTCACTGACGCTTCGTCTTCCATGTCATTCAACTCTTGAGAGCCGGCATCCTGACTCCGATCTTCCGCCGTGCCATCTTTCGCTCTTTCGGATGTCGTCTGCGTAGTCACGTCGCGGCGGCTTACATTCGTGCCCGGGAAATACTCGGCGAGGATATGACGGTAAGAAGCGCCGCGCGCGGCCAGAACGTGCGCGCCCATCTGGCAGAGTCCGAGGCCGTGACCGAAACCTCCCCCGCGAAAAACGAAATTGCGGCCGGCGCGCGTCACTTCAAAACGCGAACTCTTCAGCACACTCCAGCCAAGCGTGCGACCGACGATGATCTTGAAATCCCAGCCGCGCAGCGTGCGGCGGCGCTCGCCTTCGAGCGCGACGATTTCGGCGCGTCCCGTCCAATCGCGCCGGATGACGCTGATGCGGTCGAACCGCGCGCCCACGTCGCTGCGCGGATCGCCCTGTAACGCTTTTAATAAATGCGCGGCGGGAATCGTGTCCGTCCAACTGTGGTGCGGCATCATCGCGCAGTGCTCGTCGCGTGCGCCGCGCAAATAGCTCGGAGCCGCAACGCCCCACAGCGATTTGAGATTCGCGGTCACGCCACCGCACGACGCGCTGAAGTAAGCATCGGCGAGCCGCCCTTCGCGCTCGCGCAATTCCTCGCCCGCCGTCTCACGAAGCGTGCGGCGCAGCGATTCGTAAAACTCGCCCCGCGTGCTTTCGTCCCTGACGACGAGGAACCTCTGACAATGCGTGCTGCCGCACAAATCGTAACCGTCGCGCGCGTGTCGCCTGAGATTCTTGAGCGCGAACGTGCGGCTCACGACCGCCTGTGCTTTGAGCGCTTCGTGCTGATCTTCCGTGCTTGACTCCGCCGCGAGCACGCCGAAGATGTAATCGTCGAGTGGAAGCGTCATCGTCTCACGCTCGCGCGACAATCGGACGCGAACGAGCGGCGCGGCGACATCGGGGGGCGCGGGGACAGTCGTCTTGTTTTCATCTCGCCGTGTCGCCGTGTCGCCGTGTTGCCGCGTCTCTTCATCATCTTGCCGCGTCGCAAAACTGTATGCCTCGAAGATTGTGCGCGACAGCGCGGCACTTTCTTTGCCGCTAGCGCCTTTAAGTAAAACGAGGACGGCGAGCCTGACACTTTCGGGCGCGATATTTTCATCCGCGCTCTTCGTCTCAGACATGAAGCCGACGAACCAACCGTCGGACGAGCGAAAGTCGTCAAGCGGCGTCGAGGTGCCGGTCTTACCGAATGTCAATTGCGACAACGAATCAAGACCCGTGTGCGCAGCAGTGCCGTGCGTCACCGCGCCGCGCATCCCCTTTAGCAACAGCGCGCGGTGTGAAGGATTGATGTCCAGCACCGCCCGCTCGCGCGAGGTGAAATCCTGCGGCGGCGCTTGGCGGGGCACAAGAAGGCGTCCGCCGTTGACGAGCGCGGTGTAAGCATTGATGAGTTGAATTGGTGTGACAAGAACTTGATCGCCCTCGCCGAGCGCGTTCCTCACCTGCCACGCGCCGCGCGGCAACTTTCCTGGCGCTTCCCCGTTGCCGCCGATTCCGGTGCGCGCGCCAAACCCGAATGAGGCGAGTGTCGGATTGAATTTTTCCTCGTCCAATTCTTCGCTCACATTTGAGAAGAAATAATTGCAGGAGTGGGCGAGCGCTTCCGTTAAATCAAACGGCGGTTGCGGCAGCGGGTGAGAGCAATTAATTTTGAAGTCGCCGCGCCGGTAAGGCTCGCGGCACGACAGGCGCGATTCGGAATCAATCACCCCGCCGCGCAATGCGGCGAGCGCAGTGAACGGCTTCACGGTCGAACCGGGCGGATGCGCCTCTTCATAAGTGCGGCGCGGATTAACGACGGCGTGCAGGCGTCCGGTCTGCGCGTCCATCACGATAACCGTTCCCTCACGCCCCCGAAGCGCGGAGTCCGCCGCCGCTTGCAACGCGGCATCAATTCTTTCCTCGTCGCCGCGCGACTCCGCCCGCTCACGCACTCCATGCAGCGGTAAAGCCC
>JBPCPQ010000208.1:0-15584 GCA_050999015.1 Pyrinomonadaceae bacterium
CACACCTTCGCTGCGACCGCCCGCGTCGAGTACAAGTTCATCGTTGACGGCGAGTGGACGATTGATCCGCTCAATCCGCAGCAGGTCAATAACGGCGTCGGCGGCTTCAACTCATTTATCACGATGCCTGAATACCGCCCGACGCCTTTCGCCGATGAAGCGCGCGTCGAGCGCGGCACGCTGCTGAAGGCGGTGATGCCGAACCGGGGGAACAGACCGGCGCGCAAAATCAGCGTGTACCTTCCGCACGGGTACGACGAATCGCCGCGACGCTACCCGGTGCTCTATCTTCAGGACGGCACGGACTACATCATGCGCGGGCACGCCGTCCAGATTGCCAACAATTTGATTGCGCGGGCGAAAGTCAAACCTTTCATCATCGTCTTCGTTGACCCCGCCGACCGCATCAAGGAGTACTGGGCGAACGACGCCTTCAGCGATTTCGTTGCGACCGAATTAGTGCCGTTCGTTGACGCGCGCTTCCGCACCCGCGCCGACCGTGACAAGCGGGCGCTGCTCGGCGCGAGTCTCGGCGGCGTCATCTCAGTGTGGACGGCGTTGCGTCACCCGGAACTGTTCGCGCGCGTCGGCGGTCAATCGTCCGCGTTCTGGATTGATAACGAGCGCGTGGTCACGGCGCTCGCCGCACTCGACGCGGCGGCTCAACAAAAACATCCGATGCGATTCTATTTTGATGTCGGACGCTTGGAGCCGATTCTTGACGTGAACCGGAGAGTCAGAGCGTTGCTTACGGAAAAAGGTTACGCGGTCGTTTACCGCGAGTCTGAAGCGGGGCACAACTTCACGACGTGGCGCGACGGGCTGGCCGATGCTTATGTGGCGCTGTGGATAGATGAGTTATAAAGCAGACGAGAAGTAGGTGGGCGGTTAATGTTAGCAAAAGTTCGTAGTTGGAATGATAAAGATGGTGGCCGCTGATGGATTCGAACCATCGACCCCTCGCGTGTGAGGCGAGTGCTCTACCGCTGAGCCAAGCGGCCAACCGTTTTGAAGGAGCCGAATGCTAACAAAGCATTCGCAAGAGCGTCAAGCAGGGCTAATAAATGTCGCCCCTGTGGGTTTTTCTACTGACAAACATTTCCTGCATGTAAATGCCGCCGCAGATTCACTCTGCGGCGGCATCAATCTTTCTGAACTACGTTCCCAAAAAATCTGTTATGGATATTAACTCAAGATACCAGCCTCACATGCGCCCCCACTTTTGCCTTTCACCTTTTTACTTTTGCCTTCCTTCTACTTCGCGTCGCCCTCCGTTTCTTCGCCGTCGGGCGAGTCGTCAGCCGAAGCGGGGCCGCCGCTGTTGACGCGGATTGTGTTCACATTCGAGTCAATGTAGAAATGCCGCCTGCCGGTAGCACTGATGCCGTCTTTGGCCTGCGGGTCGGCGTTAATGCTAAAACTCGGCGGCTGGCCGCTTGATTTAGGTATCACCTTCATCGTGTACTTGTAACCGTCTACAACCGGCTCGTCGCCGGCGAACCGCTTATCAAGTGACCCGCTTTCAATTATCTGATCGAACGTGCCGAACGTGGTGCGGCCTCTGGTATTGAAATAGGCGCGTTGCTCAGTTTGAACGGTTTTGAGCGTTTGAATCGCAGCAGTTTCGTTGCCGGCGATAGTCGCGTTTTTCCACGCCGGCACGCCGACGCCAACCAGAATGCCGATGATCGCAATAACAATCATCAGTTCAATAAGCGAAAAGCCCCTCTCACCTCTACGATATTTGTTTTCTATTCGCATAGTTTTATTCCTCGCTCCGGCTTCGTACACGAGCGTGAACGCTTCGGGTTCCATAATGTCCTGTTGAAAGCCAAAGATGAAAATTCACGTCCGTCATGGACACAACCGATATTACTATAACTCAAAGGTGATAGGTAAATGGTGATAGGTGATAGGAAAGACCATGAAAGATGCCACTCCTATCAGCTTCAACACCCATTCATCAGCGCGTTGTCAATCCCTACCCGCACGATCCGGGCGAACATCGCCACAAGAGCGCTTCCCGTGCGGGCTTGAATGACAACGCAATGATTCTTTCCCATCACTTATCACCTGTCACCTGTCACTTTTGAGTATAACGGTGCGAATGAAGTCATACCGGGCGTCGAGGGGTGCGGCGGTGCATCTAAATATGTAGAATGGGACGCGGAGCACAAATCAAGAGATGACAGTTTTACACACTGCGAAGAGGTCGGGTGAGGCGACCGAGATCGCCGCCGCCGAACGTATTGACGGACTGCGCGCGGCCGTCGAGAGCGTCATCAAAGGGAAGCCCGAAGCGGTGCGACTCGCCGTCGTGACGCTCCTCGCGGGCGGGCATCTTCTCCTTGAAGACGTGCCGGGCGTCGGCAAGACGACGCTCGCCCAAGCCCTCGCGCGCTCGCTCGATTGCACGTTCCAGCGCATCCAGTTCACCTCCGACCTTTTGCCTTCGGACGTGATCGGCCTTTCGGTTTACAACGAGCGCGCCGGCGCGTTCGATTTCAAGCCGGGGCCGATCTTCGCCAACGTTGTCCTTGCCGACGAGATTAACCGCACGACGCCGAAAACACAGTCCGCACTTCTCGAAGCGATGGCCGAAGGCCATGTCACTGTCGAAGGCACGACGCATAAACTGCAAGCTCCCTTCATCGTCATCGCGACGCAGAACCCGATTGAGCATCACGGCACGTACCCGCTTCCCGAATCACAGGTTGATCGCTTCATGCTGCGCCTTCGCATCGGCTACCCCGAAGGCGAAATCGAGAAGGAAATCCTGCGCGACCGCGAGGCGGGAAATCCGCTCGACAGTCTGCGCGCGGTGATGACGGGCGAAGATGTTGTCGAGTTACAGCGGAGCGTCGCGGGCGTCAGAGTTGATGACGCGCTCTTGGACTACCTGATGCGAATTGTGACGGCGACGCGCAATTCCGAGATGCTCGATCTCGGCGTCAGCCCGCGCGGCACGCTCGCCTTATTCCGCGCGGCACAAGCTCTCGCGCTCACCGAAGACCGCGCCTACTGTATTCCCGATGACGTGAAGCGATTGGTGCTCCCTGTTTTCGCGCACCGCCTCGTCGTTAATTCGCGCTTTTCCTCATCGCTCAACCGCCGGAGCGATGAGGCTGAGGCCGTGCTCCGCGAAATCATGAAAACAGTGAGCGTGCCGCTTTGAAAGTCAAAAGTAAAAAGGCAAAAGTGAGAAGTCGTGACAGCGCATCGAAGTATTGGGACGAATTGCAAATAGTGTAGGCGAACTAGCGCACATCTTCGTCGGGAGCGCGGGCATCCCTGCCCACCAGCTTGCCTAAGCAAGCAAAGGTCGTGCTCGACTGTTAGGCGTGCTGATTCAGAGCATCTGATTGTTCGCGCCCTCAGCGCTCACACAGAGAAAACAGAGAAGAACTCTGCGCCCTCCGTGTATCTTCTGTGTCTTTATGTGAAACCTAATTCACGCCGCGTACATTCAGCAGGAGTAACGAATCCTTCATCGTCGTCACACACATGTCCGGCATCAACCAACCCGCGCGTTCCAGCCCGCCACGTTCCAGTCACACTAGAGTGAGATTGCCGCGCCCGACCTTGCGCGCAATTCTCGGCACGCTGATTGTGCTCGGCGGCGTGGTCGCGGGCGCTGTCACAATGCTGGCGCGGCGCAGCGAGGCGTGGGAGTTGGCGCGCTTCGGGGCAGTTGCTTCGTTAGTTTGTGTGCTGCTGATGATCGTCTTCGTCGTGCCGCCGCTGACACGTTCGGCGCGCGTCGAAGCGGCGCGGCTCGATTTGCCCTTTCAACTCACCGCCGGCGGACTGCTCTTCCTCGGACTGTTCCTTATCGTCGCGTTCGCAGCGTGGAACTCGGGCAATAATCTTTTATTCCTAATCTTCTCGCTGCTGACCTCGACGATGTTCGTGGCGTGGGCGGCGGCGCGCGCCTCGCTCAGCGATCTCGTCGTGTCGGCGCGTTTTCCCGATCACATCTTCGCGGGTGAAGCTGCGCCGGTCATCATCACGCTACACAACACAAAGAGGTTGTTACCGTCGTTCTCGATTTTGATTGAAGCCCGAAACCGCGTCGAAGACGCCGGCGTGAATCCGTGGTTGAGGTGGGCGGGACCGCGCTTTGCGAAGCGCGTGCTCGCTTATTTCATGTACGTGCCGCGCCGTGCGAAAGTCGAGCAGCGCGTCGAGCAGACTTTTCCCAAGCGCGGACACGTGCTCGTCACCGGCTTTGAGCTTTCGACCCGCTTCCCCTTCAATTTCTTCCGCCTGCGCCGCCGCCTCGCAGCGCGCCACGTTGACTTAATCATCTACCCCAAGCCGGAGCGAGCGAGCGACGAACTACATCTTTTACCGATGAACGCCGGGCGCATCGCCTCCGCGCGGCGCGGCACCGGCCACGACCTACACGGTCTGCGCAACTACCAGCCGCAAGACGACGTGCGCCACATTGATTGGAAGTCAACGGCGCGCAACCGCCGGCTCATCGTCCGCGAGTTCGCCTCCGAAGACGAGCGGCGCGTTCACATCGTTCTCGACACGCGAATGCACGACGGCGTCGGCGAGGGGAAGACATTCAGTGAAAGATTCGAGCGCGGCGTCACGCTCGCCGCCTCGCTGGCGACACACTTCATTGACGAGCGCGCCGAAGTGAAGCTGACGCTTGGCGAAGAAGAAGGACGCCACGGTGAAGACCGGGAGCATTTGTACGCCTCACTGCGCCGCCTCGCGCTCGTCGCCCCCGACGCTTCCTCGGCCAGCGACGAACCGCCCGCCGCCTCTTGGCAACGCCTCGCGCTCACGATAACGCACGACGCCAGTGGCAACTATGTCATCCTGCTCACCACCGCCCCGCCCGGCTCAATCCCCTCAAACATCTGGCGCACGTCGCACGTCATTTATTTGTAAATTTTGAATCTAATAAATCGCTCTCCAATTCACATCACATTTCTCCCTCAACGCATGTGATGGTAGATTTCAAGCTGAGACGCGATTGAACAGTAATGACCGAAAGGATTCAGGTTTGCCCAGACATTCAAAGCCTCTGAGTGAGAAGAAACGGAACATCCTTGAGCGCTGGCATATAACCGCTGAAGAATTAACCGAACTGATAGACGCTAATCCGAGTATGCGCGGGAACATGTTCGGCTATGTGGCTGAAATGAAGTTGCGAAAAATGTGGTTTTCAGGCGAGCGCATTACACACGCAGTCAAATACGACGACCACGACCGTAAGAAGAAGGGTGATCTCGTCGTCACTTATCGCGATTACAGCTTTATCGTCGAATCAAAATCGCTCCAGACCAACAGCATCAAGACAAAAGAGTTGCGATTCACAGGAGTTGCGCAGTGCGACGCCAGCGACCGACGGGTGATTGAGCTTCCTGACGGGTCTTCGGTGAACACGACTTGTCTACTGGTCGGAGAGTTCGATTTGTTGGCGGTGAACCTGTTTGCTTTTGAAAACGAGTGGCGGTTTGTGTTCGCCAAAAACAGCGACCTGCCACGAAGCAGGTTCAGGAAATATACCGAAATCCAGCGTGAACACCTTTTGGCTTCGCTCGTTCCGGTCTCCTGGCCTTCTGAACCGCCGATGCACAACGAGCCTTATAAACTATTCGACGAAATTATTGAGGAGCGAAGGCTGGTGAAGGGAATTAAACCTGTGGTTGTCGAAAGCAGTGAGGATATAACGGTGAAGGAGTGATTATCCGAACGTCCTCGACTTGGCTACCTTCTTCTTAGGGGCTCGCAAACTGTTGTGCGACAGTGCGACCTTGCTATCAGAAATGAGTTTAGACAGTAGTGACCGTTTCTGTTCCGGCGTCCACTCACGTGCGGGGTATTGAGCTTCCATCTCTCCGCGCAGGGAATTGAATTTCGTCAGGGCTTTCTTCTCGACGGGGGTACGTAACACTTCCTCACCTTGTATAGTGATGATGTACTGACCCTCGTCCGTCTTCGTTAACTGAAGGTCGCCGGGTAAAAAGGATAACCGCATACGCTACTTTCTCGAACGCACGGTTTTTCCGTTCGCACCTTCGGGCAATTTCACAAATACTAAAAAGTAAGAGTGATTCTTGCGGGCATGAACCTGTTTTTTGAGCCTGCTTATTCCCGGCTTATTCTGTCTCATTACGACAAACAAGTCCTTCGTGTAAAACCCTATGCTTTCGTACTCATTGATGATCTCGACGTGCGTCAGGTTCTGCCTGTTCGCGCTCACTTCATCCTGACACTTAACGATGAACACCCCGCTGTCTTTCAATACCCGTCTGGCTTCTCTGCCTGCTTTGAAGTACAAGTCCAGAACAGCGCCGTGCCACTTCGGGGCATTTTCATCCGCCGCGTCTCCGTTCGAGTAGTGTTCACGAAATGCGGCGTGGCTGCCGGCTCCGGCGAGATGGTCTTTCGAGCGGCGGAACAAGCCTTCCATGTATGGCGGATCAAGCACGACGCAATCAATTGAATTGTCTTCATACGGCAGACGGCGGCAATCCACTTCAGTCTTCAAGTCGGTTGCCAAAACAGTGTATACACCTTCGGGCACGTCCTTCCAGAAAACACCTTTACCCCACGTCACATCAGCTACCGTCGAATGCTCAGGAACGTGCAAGGTTAAGATTTGCGGAAAAATTTCTGAGTTCCCGCCGACGTGAGCCGACACAATAACGTCTGTGGTCGCAATGCCTCCCTGCGTGCGTTTGCCCGAAGCTATCTCAGCTTCCTGCAAAAAAGAGATTTGTGAGGTCATAGCTGCATCTCCAAAGTTGTTGGCACTTGTTCTTCCGCCAAATAAGTGAATCTCCTGGCTGGCAGTTGAATGCACACTACAGTGTAGGCTATGTGAGTCCCTCAGTTAAGCGCGCGGCGGATCACTGTTCGCAAGCCACTCTGCCGCCGCTTCGCCGCTGCGAATACAATCAGGGATGCCCGCGCCGCCGTAGGCGTTTCCGGCGAGTTGGAGAGTAGGGAAATCGAGAAGACGTTGGCGAATCCTTTCAACTCGCTCGACGTGCCCGAGATGATATTGCGCCATAGACTTCGGCCACTTTTCGACGTGCGTGAAAAGCGGGGGGCGTTCGATGCCGAGCAGGTCGCGCAGGTCGTTGGCGACGGCGCGCGTCATCGCTTCTTCGTCAAGGGCGAACGTCTCTGGTTGGAGCGCGCCGCCGACAAAGGCGCGCAGTAGTACGTGGTTTTCGGGAGCACGCCCGGCGAATTTCACACTGCTGAAGGTGCAGGCCAAAGTCGCGCGGCGTTCGATTGCGGGGACGACGAAGCCGAAGCCGTCGAGTGAATGCGGAATGTCGGCGCGACGATACGCGAGATTCACCGTTGCGGTCGAGGCGTATTCGATTGCATCCAGTTCGTCGGCGAGCGAAGCGTCAAGCGTGCGCAGTAAATGTGCCGCTTGATGTGCCGGGAGCGCGAGACAGACCGCGTTGGCATTGACAGTTTCCTGCCCGGAGACGTGAACCTGCCAGCTTTTCGATGCAGCGTCAAAAGATATTGACCCGACTTTTGTTTGCAAGCGCACCGTGCCGTCCGGCATCCTCGCCGCGAGGCGGTCGGTCAAGGTTTGCATGCCCTCTTTGAAGGAAAGGAACAAACTGTAACGCGCGCCGCTTGTCCCGCGCGCGAGGTGCGCCGACTGTTTCCTTCCGGCTCGCCACATTGCGAGGATGAGGCTGCGGCTTTCGCGCTCCATTTCCAGAAAACGCGGCATTGTTGCGCGCAGACTGAGGCGTTCCGGGTCGGCGGTGTAGATGCCGCCGACCATTGGTTGCGCCATTCGTTCGAGCGCTTCCTGTCCGAGCCTGCGCCGCACAAACTCCGCCAGGCTCTCGTCGTCGGTGCCGTTGACACCCGCGCGGCGCGGCAAAATCAAATCGAGCGCGATGCGCGCTTTACCCGGCCAACTGAAAATGTCGGAGGTCACGAACGGCCACAGGCGCGACGGGGCGAGCAATTGAAAACCTTCCGGCGTTGGGCGCAAACGACCATTGCGCACCACGAAACTCCGGCGGTGCGCATCATTCGTCTCGATCAAATCACCGTTGAGTCCGACGCGCTTTGCTAACTCAACCCCTTCAGGTTTTTCAGAAATGAACGAGTCGGGGCCACCTTCTAAAAGGAAACCGTCGCGCTTGTGTGTGTGAATCGTCCCACCGAGCCGCGAGCCGGCCTCGAATAAAAGAATTTCAAAGGGCTGTGCGGCGCGCTTGTTGTATTCGATTAAGCGATGCGCCGCCGCGAGGCCGCTGATGCCGCCGCCGACGATCACAACGCGCCGGGAGTTGAGTCTGGAGTCTGGGGTCTGGAGTCTGGAGTCGAAAACCATCACGTAGTGCTCTTAACCAATTCGATTGCTGTTAAACTGACGCTCGACTATTAGTCTCTCTTGACTCCAGACTCTCGACTACAGACTTGATAAGGCAGCAATCAACGGGGCAGACATCGTGGCTTGCGTCGTAGGTGCCGAGCGCGCGCCGGTCGGGATTCTCTGTGATGCGCTCAAGAATCAATTCGCGGATCATGCTGATGAAGGTCGGGTGCGCTCCGACAGTCGCCGCGCGGATCATGTTGAGACCAATCTCGCCGGAAAGTGTGCGTGCTTCGGTGTCGAGGTCGTAGAGAACTTCCATGTGATCGGACACGAAGCCGACGGGCGCGATAACTACATCGGTAACGCCTCGTTCTTTCAATTCTCTGAGATGATCGCAGATGTCCGGCTCAAGCCACGCTTGCTGAGCCGGCCCGCTACGGCTTTGAAAGACGAGTTGCCAACGATCACCGCCGAAGTCTCCCAAAGCTTCGGTAATAAGGCGGCAGGTTTCGAGAAGTTGCGCTTGATAGTTGCAGCCCAACGCCATTGTCATCGGGATGCTGTGCGCGGTGAAGGCGACGTGCGCGCCAGCGCGTCTCGCTGCCGGAATCTGATCGAGCGCGGCGCGCAGATTTTCAACATTCGGTTGGATGAAGCCGGGATGGTTGTAGAAGACGCGCAGCTTATCAACTCGCGGGGCGGCGGTGCCGACTTCATCTCGCGCCCGCGCGATGTCTTCACGATATTGCCGACACCCGGAGTAAGAACTGTAGGCCGAGGTGACGAACGCGAGAGCATTCTTGATGCCGTCATCAGCCATCCGGCGAAGCGTGTCGGCAAGCATCGGATGCCAGTTACGATTGCCCCAGTAAATCGGCAGATGCAGTTCGTGTTCGTCCAACTCTTTCTTCAGCGCGGCGATCAACGCGCGGTTCTGCGCGTTGATCGGGCTGATGCCGCCAAACATTTCGTAATGGTGTGAGACCGCTTCCATCCGCGCGCGCGGCACATTTTTTCCGCGCAGAACGTTTTCGAGAAACGGCATCACCTCGTCCATCCCTTCCGGGCCGCCGAAAGAGACAATTAAAATTGCGTCGTAAGTATGATTCATAAAGCGAAAACTTATTCAGGAACAGTGAGTGTGTCGGCACGGCGCTCAAGTCGCATGCCGGAAATCCGCCCAAACTATCTGGTCATCAATCCAAAGAGGCGTACTCAAGGTATGGTTTAGAGACATTCGTGATCTTCAACTCTGGGTCCGGCTTTTTTGCGTATCTAACCCCGTACTGTGTGTCGAACTCAACATCAATTTTGATCATGCTGCACCTTCTTAACGTATAGCGGCGCACCGGTATGGTGTCTAGCCCTCCGTCTTGGTCGAAAACTTTTAATAAGTCCTCGCGCGACATTCCGACTTTGACGGACGTGGCCTCCTCGTATCTATCCTGAATCCACTTCTTAGATGTCTGACTTGTTTCAACTTGAGATGTCGCTCTACCAACACACGTTACGAAGAGCGATAAGCAAATCAATAGGAATGATTTCTTCATGATGTAGACCTCTCGGAATAAATGAGTGATCGTTCCGCATCCATCTTCAAAATCTTCACACCCGACTTATTTCATGTACGGCCTCAACCAGCGTAACCACGTTGTCAACTGGAGTTTCGGGCAGAATGCCGTGGCCCAAATTGAAAACATGTCCGGGACGACCTCCCGCCTGCTCCAAAATCTTGCGCGCTTCGCGGCGCACGATCTCAGGATTTGTGAATAGCAAGACCGGATCAAAGTTGCCCATCACCGCCACGTCGCCGAGTCTCTGCCACGCCTCATCGAGCGAGACGCGCCAGTCGAGGCCGATCACGTCGCCGCCGGCTTCGCGCATCAGTTCGAGCAACGCCGCCGTGCCGGTGCCGAAGTGAATTACGGGCGTGCCGGGCGTGATGTTTTTGATCACGCTGCGGGTGTGCGGTAGAACAAATTCACGGTAATCGTCGGGGCCGAGCGCACCGACCCACGAATCGAAAAGCTGCACGGCCTGCGCGCCCGCCGCGATCTGCGCATTCAGATACTTGGCGAGCGCGCGCGAGACCAACGCCATCATTTGATGCCACGCGCCGCTGTCCGAGTGCATCAGCGTCTTGGTGTGGACATAATTCTTCGACGCGCCGCCCTCGATGATGTACGAAGCGAGGGTGAAGGGCGCACCAGCGAAACCAATCAGTGGCAAATCAGAAGGAAGCGCGCCGCGCGTCAACTGAATCGCGTCGTAGACGTAGTGAAGCGCGCCCACGTCTTCGACTTCGCGGAGGCGGTCAACGTCAGAACTCACGCGCACCGGGTTGTGGATGGTCGGGCCTTCGCCTTTCGCAAACTCCAGATCGAGACCCATCGGCTCTAAAATCAAAAGGATGTCGGCGAAGATAATCGCGGCGTCAACATTGAGGCGTTCAGCGGCAAAGACCGTCACTTCCGCCGCGAGGTCGGGCGTCTTACATAATTCAAGAAAGGTCGTTCGCGCGCGCACCTCGCGGTATTCCGGCATGTATCTTCCGGCCTGACGCATCAGCCACACGGGCGTATACGGCACCGGCTCGCGGCGGCACGCGCGCATAAACGGGCTGTTGTAGAGTTCCGGGCTGATCGAGGACGGCGCTTCGGCGGTGGTCACCCGCCGGTGGTCAGTGGTCGGTTCTTTCATCGTTTCCGGGCGTCACCGCGCGCGACATGAGTAGCTCATTGCGCACGCTGCTTTCTATGCTTTCAGAGTAGTTCGATTAAAATCCGTATCCCGATTGTGCCGCTTAAAGTTCGCGGCGTAATCGCGGCGTGATGGCGAATTGGTTAACGGGATGCGTTAGTGACAGACTACAATACAGCGCCACGTTAGCGGTAGCGGCGAGAGCAGTGGTCAGTGGCCGGTGGTCAGTAAGAAGCAGGCGGATGGCAGCATTAGAGCAATTTCAAATTCTGAATCTCAAATTTGAAATCCCCGGAATTTGCAAACCGCTGTCTACTGCTTATTGCTGACCACCGACCACTGGTCACTGTCCACTGCACACTTTTCTGCCACAAACGCTGGCCGGGCGGTGTTTACGTGATGAAGGCGGGTAAATGAGCGAACCAGCGAGAGCCTTGAGTTACTCTGTTTCAGAGATCAGCGACCCGGCAGCTTCCTCTCCCGATTTTGACGAGGCCTTTATGCTGCACCACCGTGCCGTTTATCGCACGGCGTATGCCCTTGTGCGCGACGCCGGACTCGCAGAGGACGTGACGCAGGAAGTTTTCCTGCGTCTGTACCGGCATCTTAATGCGACGCCGGGCGAGGATTTACTGCGGGCGTGGCTGCTGCGCGTCTGCATGAACGTGGCGCGGAACACGCTGCGCGGGCGCAGTCGCGCTTCGGCACGCGAGGAAGAGTTTGCGAAGGACGCGCTCGGATCGGACGGTTTGTCCGTGGCGCTTGATGTTGATTACGAGCGGCGCGCTGAAATTGAGGAAGCGCGCCGCGCGTTCGATCAGATCAAAGAACCAATGCGGAGTTGCCTGCTGCTCAAACAGCAGGGGCTTTCGTACCGCGAGATTGCCGGCACGCTTTCGCTCAACGAAAACAACGTCGGAAGCCTTGTCGCGCGCGGGCGGAAGGAGTTTATGAGAGTTTACGGAAAGATCGGAGGACGCCGATGATGAACAAGTGTCTCGACGAAGGAATTTTGCAGAGCTATCTGGACGGCGAACTCTCCCCCGAAACGATGCGTGCGGCGGCGACGCACATTGCCCTGTGCGTCCACTGCAACAACGCGGCGCGCGAGGCCGAAACCGAGCTTGGCGTTTTTGCCGGCGCGTTCGCGGCAGATAATTCAGCGAATGTGCCGACGGAAATGTTGCGCGGGAGGATTGACGCCGCGCTTCGGGCGCAGCAAGTAACTCCGCAAGAGTCGCATGTTGAAACCATCGAAAGCGGAATCCGCGAGCGGCTCCGGTCGTTCGCCGCGTCTCTCACGTGGTCGCCACAATGGGCGGGCGCGATGGCCGGGATTGCTGCCGTCGTGTTGCTCGGAGCGGTCTTTGTGATCGTCCGACCGCGATTCGTTGATCCGGTCAAGGACGGTAGCGGAGAATCCGTCGCTGCCCGCGCAACTCCTGATAGTGTTTCGGCGACGGCAACGACAACATCGCCTGATCCCGCAACAGTCTCAAGTGATGGCGCGACTGAGCTTCCAAGTAAAAGCCAGTCCGACGCAATGATAGTTAAAGCCTCCGGCGAGACTCCGCGCAAATATCATCAACCACGTGTTAGTAAATCTACGACGGCAAGTGTTCGCAGGAACAACGCCTTGCTGCCGGGCGAGGATAATTATGTGAAGACAATTACTTCTCTGGCGAAGGCGATTGACGCAAGCGGCGATGCGGCGCTGAGGCCGACGGCGCGCGCGGAGTACGAGCGCAACCTCGCCGTGATTGATGAGGCAATTAACGAATCGCGTCGAGTCGTCCGGCGTAACCCGCGAGACCGTGACGCCGCCGCGTTTTTGTTTTCCGCTTATCAGAACAAGGTTGAATTGATGAGTGCGGTTGCCGATCAGTCGCAACTCGCCGCCGCCGGACGATGATAAAGATTTCCACTATTACGAGATCAAGGTGCTTCCGCGTCGTTGCGTTGACGTTCGTGTTAGCCGCCGTCTGCCCGGCAATCGTCGCCCCCGCTTCGCGCGGCGAAGAGGAAGAAGCCCAAATTGAACGCCGGCTCGCCGTCGAGTCGGATGTCGTCGTGACGCTCTGTCTCGCGGCGGGCGACGTTGTGGTGCGCGGCTGGGATCGGCGTGAAGTGCGCGCCCGCTCGGATGACGCCGAGCAACTCGAACTAAAGGCCGCCGGGCAATCCGCGACGGGCGCTCCGCCGCCCGTAAAGCAGGTCGCGGTGTTCGCCTCCAAAGTGGAGCGCAGCGTGCTGCCTTCGGACGGGTGCGGCGGGATGAGTAACGTCGAATTGGACGTGCCGCGCGGCGCGACAATCGTGGTGAAAACCGGAAGCGGCGATCTGGAAGTTTCGGACGTGGCCGAGGCCCGCTTGGGGAGCAACGTCGGCGACATCGAAGTGCGCGGCATCACCAGAGCAGTTGAGGCGACGAGCATGGCATCAGGCAGCGTGTTCGTTGAAGATTCAACGGTGCGCGTCCGCCTGCGCTCGGTCGGCGGCGACGTTGAGGTCGTGAACGCGCGCGGGGCGGCGAACGGCGACAATCTCATTGCCAACTCGACGAGCGGCAGCATCAGGCTCGACCAAGTTAGCTACTCGCGCATCGAGGTCTCGACCATCGGCGGTGATGTCCGCATGGCGGGCGCGCTCGTGCGGGGCGGCAGCTATAGTTTCAAAACATATTCCGGCGATGTAACGCTTGAATTGCCCCCCGACGCTTCGTTCAAAATCAGCGCCAGAGTCGTGGCGGACGGCGACATTCTCACCGACTTCCCCGTTAAGGTTTCGGGAACTGCTCCTCTTCCGCCGAACGAAGAATCCACTGGTCGCCTCGTCGGCAACGTCGGAAGCGGCAAGGTCGAAGCCGACGCTGCCAGCCTCAATCTCTCTTCTTTTCACGGCACACTGCGCCTGCGGAAAAGAGAGCCGACAGCAGGCAGATGGCAGTAGACAGCTTTACTGAATTTTTAATTTCAAATCTCAAATTTGAAATTCTTTAATCTGAAATCTTCAGTCTGCCAACTGCCTGCTGCCGACTTTTTTGCCACAAAACATTTCGGGGCGGTGTTTGCATGTTCAGAGCACAACGAAAATGCGGCGGTACGATTGCAGAAATTTATTCACTTACATGAACAGTGTGAGTCTCAAACGGATTTGTATGTGTCGCAGATGCGCCGCCCGGAAATCATGAAAACGCTGACGGCTGATCGCTGACAGCTAACAGCTATTTTAGGAGTAGCGATGAAAAAGCAGATTACAACCTTACGAGAAATGCCAGACCGTCTCACTGTCAAGGCCGCCGGCCTCATGGTTGCGCTGACGGTTTCGATGGCGCACCTATCAGTCGCCTGCGTGAGCCGCGATCATTACAGCAAAGCTGTTGCGAGCGCCGCTCCCGTCGTCGAAAGTCCTGTCGGGATGATTCCCGCGCTGATGAGATTTGAGCAGGCGCAGTCGAGGGAATTTCGTTGGCGCGGGGCGATTGCCGCCGGGCGTGTGGTCGAGATTAAAGGCGTGAATGGGAACATTCGCGCCGAGCCGGCGGCGGGCGGGGAAGTCGAAGTCGTGGCGGAGAAGACCGGGCGGCGCAGCGATCCTGAAAGCGTGCGCGTGCAGGTGGTCGAGCACGCCGACGGTGTGACGATCTGCGCCGTTTATCCGAGCAGCCATGCCAACCAGCCTAATACCTGCGCGCCCGGTGAGGGCTACCGCTCGAGTGTGCGCAACAACGATGTCAATGTGGATTTCGTGGTGCGCGTACCAGCGGGTGTGCGCTTCGACGGGCGCACCGTCAACGGCGGCGTGCAGGCCGAATCACTCACCGCTGACGTGTCCGCGCAGACCGTTAACGGCAACGTCAAGATTTCGACGGGCGGCATGGCACGAGCCGAAACGGTCAACGGCTCGATTACCGCCGCGCTCGGCAGAGCCGACTGGCCTGACATGCTGGAGTTCAAAACGGTCAACGGTAGCATCAGTCTCACCCTGCCGGCAGGCGTCAGCACTGAAGTTCACGCCAAGACGGTCAACGGCGACATTTCAACTGACTTTCCGCTCACGGTCGAGGGTCGCTTCGGCAAGCGTAACCTCAACGGGACAATCGGCGGCGGCGGGCGCGACCTTCAGTTGAAGACCGTCAACGGTGCGATTGAGATTCGCCGCGCCCGGTAGTTTGTTAATAGAGCGGACGTGTCGTTGAGACGGCCACGAGGCGCAGGAGAAACCAAACATGAAGGCACAAAGAAAAATGCGAGAACGTATCAACCGAATATTTCTGATGGCGGTCGTCGCCGCCGTCGGCGTCATTAGCGGCACGAGCGCGTCGAATGCGCAGAACACACAGGGCGCGCAATCGCGCGAAGAGCTACGCGACGAATTTCATCAGACGTACCCGCTGGCGGGGGGCGGGCGCGTGTCCCTGCAAAACATCAACGGCGCGGTGCGCGTGGGCGTGTGGGAGCGCAACGAGGTGCGCGTTGACGCCGTGAAGCGCGCCTACACGCGCGAGCGTCTTGACGAGGCGCAGATCAAAGTAGAGGCCACGAATGATTCGGTGAGC
>JBPCPQ010000363.1:0-1672 GCA_050999015.1 Pyrinomonadaceae bacterium
TGTGTGTCGCGCCGAATCGCCTCGGCGTCGTAGTTGCCGGCACTGTCAATCACGACGCGGTGCGCGACGCCGCGCACATCAAATCGAAGCTCTTTAAAATCGCTGACGAGAAACGGCGAGTCGTAGAGCACGTCGAAGTTCTCGGCGCGGAACGTGTTGCTCTCGCCGGGGACAGTCGGTAACCCGGTCGCAATCTTCCACTCCGCTTTGAAGGAATTGACGCGCAACGTCGCGGGCGCGGCGAGGTGTCCGGCAATATGCATCAGCAGCGCCGCGTTGTTCCAGAAAGCATGACGGTCGTTCAACTCGTTCGTCCGCACCGTCAGTTCGTTCGCGTAAACGCGATACGTTGCGATGACACTGCGCGCTCCGCCAATCGCATCTCCGGTCGTGACACGCCACGTGTTTTTGTTAGCCTTTCGCCACTGAAGAGTCTTGCCGCCTTCATCCTTCGCCGCGAAGTCCTGAACGTGGCGTGCGTACTCGCGCACGAGGTAGGAGCCGGGCGTCCACACCGGCATCACAAGATCAACGCTCGCCGGGGCGCTCGTGCTCCAGCGCACACGCATCTCCACTTCGAGCAGGTGCGTGTGCGGCTGCGGCATCGAAACCGTGAACTGAATGTCGGGCGCGGGCTGACCCGTGTTGTTGCTCTGGCGGCGCGCTGGCTGCTGATTCGTCTGCGCTAACGAAACGGCGGCATTTATGATGAAGGCTAAAAATAGTAAAAAAGCAATGACACAGTGAAGGCGTGAAAGACGCATTGTGATCGAACGTTCCTTTTGTCTTCTATGGCTCGGGGAGTAAATTCGTAAACGTATTTTACTACGAAAGACCGCCGCCCGGCGACGGTCGGTTGCCCGCAACGTTTGAGGCGGTATATTTTCAGGAATGATAGTAATCGGGAATTATTCTCTGCGTCCTTTGCAGCTTCTTTGCCATCTCTGCGGTTAGGATTTTTACCCGCAAAGAGCGCAGAGTTTTCCGCAGACGACGCAGAGAGCTATTCTTCGACGGCGAGACGGCAACTAACTTTTTAAGGGGGAATCCCAGTGATGGCGATTGTGTCATGCGCCCGGTGCGGCGCGAATAATCGTGTGGACGAAAGGGCAGAGGCGAGCGGGCGGCAAGCGGTGTGCGGCAAGTGCGGTGCGAAACTGGAGGCACGTGCCGGCGCGAATGTTGACACAAGCAAGCCGCTGACGGTAACGGACGTGACCTTCGCGCGCGACGTGCTCGGTGCGGCGACGGGTCGTCCGGTGCTGCTTGATTGTTGGGCGGAGTGGTGCGGGCCGTGCCGGATGATCGCGCCGATTCTCGACCAACTCGCGGCGGAATCCGGCGGGCGCTACCAAATCGCCAAGCTCAATTTTGATGACAACCCACAGACGGCGGCGCGCTTCCAGATACAAAGCATCCCGACAATGCTCATCTTCAAAGGTGGAAAACTCGTTGACCGCATCGTCGGCGCGCACCCCAAGCAATCAATCGCCGCGCGTCTCGCCGCGCACGTATAAGTCAGCTTCCGGCCACGCCCTCAATTCGTATGGTACTCTTTGGCGTCGCCCAATGTCGGATCACTGACGTACATTCCCAACTTCAGCGTCCGCAAAGCTTCATCCCAGACCGGAGTGGCGCGCGCCCGATCCTCCGGCCAAAAATCCATCGTAAT
>JBPCPQ010000048.1:0-1148 GCA_050999015.1 Pyrinomonadaceae bacterium
GACAACTCGTTGTTGCTGCTTGGCTCTCATCGCCGCGAGGTTGTCGCCGCCGCCGAAGATGTCTTGCAGAAAGCCACGTGGCGCGGGGAAAATGACGCGGCGCACGCCTTTGTCTGCCGAGATGTTAGCAAGTTGTTTGGCGACTTCGACGGCGCGGTCGAGTCCGCCGAACTCGTCAATGAGGCCGCGCTCCTTCGCCTGCGTTCCCGTCCAGACGCGCCCCTGCGCGATTGAATCAATGTACTCGACATCGCGTTTGCGCCCCTCGGCGACCTTCGGTAGAAAGGCGTCGTAGTAGAACTTTTTCAACCCCTCTTCAAACTTCGCGCGCTCTTCCGGCGTGAACGTCTCCGTCTCGCGGAACATTCCAGCGTTCTTGCCGCGCAAGACGTACTCGCTCGAAACGCCGATCCAATCGTAGAAACCTTTCATCACAGGCTTCCCGCCGAAGATGCCGATTGAGCCAGTGATGGTCGAAGGCTGCGCGATTATTTTGTTGGCGGTCGCGGAAATGTAATAACCGCCCGACGCCGCTGCGTCGCTCATCGAAACGACGACCGGCTTCTTCGTCTTCGCCGATTCGACCGCGCCCCAGATGATGTCCGAGGCGTAAATCTGTCCGCCGGGGCTGTCCACTCTGAGCACGATGGCTTTCACCGTCTTGTCATCGCGCGCATCGTTAAGCGCTTTCACCACCGTGTCGGAGCCGATGCTTTGTTCGCCGAAAGAACCACCATCGGAATTACCGGAGCCAATCGGCCCGGCGGCGAAAATGACGGCGATGCGTTCGCCCGCGTTTAAACCGAGCGATTCGGGCGTGACGCGCCGGTATTCCGCATCTTTAATCTTCCGCAGTTTGTCATCGTCTTTGTAGCCGAGGCGCTTCTTCAACTCGCTCTCGACGCCGTCGCGGTAACTCGCGCCGTCAATGAACCCGGCGGCCAGTGCGTCGCGTGCGCCGACGGGAGCGTTGTCAATCAGAGCGCGCACGTCTTCGGGCGACTTGTTGCGCGCCTTTGCGACGTTGCCGATGTAGCGCGCGAATTGATCGTCAAGAATCGCGTTGATCGTTTCGCGGTGTCCCTCGGACATCTCCTTGCGCGTGTACCGCTCGACGGCATTTTTGTACTTGCCGATCTGGTAAGTGT
>JBPCPQ010000265.1:0-2786 GCA_050999015.1 Pyrinomonadaceae bacterium
GGCTTGTCCGAAAGACCCTTTCGTTTTCCAAGAAACTCGCCAACCACATTGGAGCGATTAAGTATTTCTTGTGCCACTATAATCAAGAGGTGATGAAAACATGAATAGCATTACTTTTGGAGCACTATCGGAGCACTACCAAATCTCCAATGCGCGACAACGCTTGACCGGCGAAAACAGAAGTACGGCCGATTGAAGAATTCTTCAATCGCCCGTGACTTACTGCTACCCTTCACACCTCTGTATCTATCTACCCTTAAAATTCGGCTTGCGCTTTTCGAGGAATGCCCTGACGCCTTCGTCCTTGTCTTCGCTGGAGAAGCAGAGCGCGAAGAGATCAACTTCGCGGCGCAAGCCTTCGTCGAGGTTGGCGCGCGAGGCCGTTTTAACCGCTTCTTTCGCCATGCGAAGCGCGACCGGGCTTTTTTCGGAGATGCGGTTTGCAATCTCCATCGTCTTGGCTTCGAGGTCGGCGGCGGGCACGACCATGTTGACGAGGCCGAGCGTGAAGGCGGTCTTGGCATCAACCATATCGCCGGTGAGGATCATCTCCATCGCCTTGCCTTCGCCGACGAGACGGGTCAGGCGCTGCGTGCCGCCGCCGCCGGGGATGATTCCGAGATTTATTTCCGGCTGGCCGAACGAGGCCGTTTCGCTCGCAATGCGCAAATCGCAGGCGAGCGCCAACTCGCAGCCACCGCCGAGACAGTAGCCGTTGACCATTGCGATGACCGGCTTCGGAAAAGTGTCAATCGCCGTGAAGAGCGAGCGCGCGGTCATCACGTCGCGCTGCGTGATCGCGGTGCGCCCGGCGAATTCCGCGATGTCGGCACCAGCGATGAACGCCTTGTCGCCCGCCCCTGTGAACACGACGACGCGCACCTCTTCGTCCTCACGCAATTCCTCCAATACCGCCGCGCCCTCTTGTCGCGTCTGGATGTTGAGCGCGTTCCTTTTTTCGGGACGGTTGATTGTAATTAAGGCGACGCGGTCGCGCCGTTCAAAGAGAAGGCTTTCGTATGATTTCGACATGCGGTTTCAAGAAGGGGAAAAGGGGAAAGGTTAAATGGAAAATGCAATCGCTGTTCGGCGCAGCCGAGCCTTGCAAAAAGTCTTTCTTAAACCCTTTCCCCCTCTTTCTTTCCCCTTCCCCTTTCATTTATTGTCTGATTCCTGCGTCGCGGATTGCTCCGGGGGCGTCTGCTCGTCGGCGACCCACGAGACGAAAAGGCGCAGCCAGTTGTCGGTCGGTTCCATGATCGCCACGCCGACGCGCGCCGTGCCGTAGATCGCCGGGGCGATGCGGACGACTCTCGCGGTGACTTCGATGGGTGCCCCGTCGGGGCGGTGCGCGCGTAAGTAAAGCTGGTCGCCGCGACTCACCTTCTGATTAAGGTGAAAGAGTGTGCCGGTGGTCGAGATGTCGTCCGTCTCGGTCGGTTCGCTCCACGCCGCGCCGTCCTCAGCGCGCCCCGAAACAACAATCGGCAGGCGTAGCGCCATGCGTAGCGCGAATCGCCTCTCTCCGTGATTAAGCGTACTCATAATGTTGGTCAGCAGCAGGCAGTGGGCAGAAGGCAGAAGGCAGAAGGCAGAAGACAGTTAAGGAATTTGTCTTAAATGATTGTCGCATCTCAGTGCAATTCTTGTTTGCCGCTTCTGCGTTCATGGTTCGGCTGCCCGCTGCCTACTGCCTACTTGTCTTTCGTCTTCCCACTTATAGAAACCTTCGCCGCTCTTACGTCCGAGCTTTCCTTCAGCGACCATCCGGCGCAGGATTTCCGGCGGGCGAAACGATTCGGAATCGAGCGCGTGATGCAGGTACTCCGCGATATGAAGGCGAACGTCGAGGCCGACCAGATCGGTCAGACGAAGCGGCCCCATCGGGTGATTGTAGCCTAACTCCATCGCCGTATCTATGTCTTTCGCGCTCGCCACATTCTGCTCAATCATTCGCATCGCTTCGAGGCCGAGCACGACTCCCAGACGGCTCGACGCGAATCCCGGCACGTCGCGCACCGTAATCGGCTCCTTCTTCATCCGCCGCCCGACGACGCGCGCCGTCTCCACCGTCTCTGCGCTCGTTTGCTCCCCGACGACGATCTCGACGAGTCGCATGATGTGCACCGGGTTGAAGAAGTGCATCCCGACAACACGCTCGGGACTCGCCGCTTCACGCGCGATGTCAGTAATTGAGAGCGACGAGGTGTTGGTCGCAAAGATGAACGGGCGCGCGGCAATCCGCTCGACTTCGCGGAGCGTCTCCCGCTTCAACTCGATGCGCTCCGGCACTGCTTCGATGAAGAGGTCGGCGTCGCGCGTCTCGGCGAGTTCCACCGCGCCGCGAATGCGCTGGAGCGTCATGTCGCGCTCGTCCTCGGTTAGCTTGGCGCGCTCGATGCCTTTCAAAAGGTTCTGCTCAATCGCCCGGATGCCGCGCACTAAGGCTTCGCGCTCGGTGTCGCGCAGGATGACGCGGTAGCCGCACGCGGCGGCCACCTGCGCGATGCCGTGCCCCATCGTGCCCGCGCCGAGCACCGCGATGATTTCCACGTCGGGTGGGCAATTTTTCTGCTGGCTCTGTTCCGGTGTGCTCAAAAGAATTCGGCGTTGAGTAAGAAATCAGGAGGCCGCGTGCTATCTAGTGGGAGTCCCCACTGCGCTCAGATTCGACTACGTTTACGGCAAGAGTTATACTACACGCGCTCAAAAAAAGGCTACAGCGGACGGGCGCGCGAGACTTCAAAAACCGTGCTTCGCCGCCCCTCCACGGAGATTGACGACAT
>JBPCPQ010000151.1:0-1984 GCA_050999015.1 Pyrinomonadaceae bacterium
CGCACATGTGCAAACGGCGCGCGACTGTGTTGTTCGTGACGTTACCTGCGGCGTCGAAATCTTCTTTTCCGTTGAACGACACGCCGTAGGGAAGGCTCCATCCGTAGCACTGGCGCACGGCGGTACGCATTTGATCCATCACGGTCAAACCCTTTTCGTGCGACGCGCACAAGTAGCCGAAGAGCTTGCCGGCGAATTCCTCCCAGTGGTGATCGAGAAAATTCTTCATCGCGCCGGACATCGAGCCGTGATAATCCGGCGTCGCCAGCACGAAGGCTTCGGCCCACGCCGCCGCTTCGGTCGCGCCGGTCAGACCGTCGTGCTGCGGCGTGAAATCGGGGCGGTACAACGGCAAATCGGCGGCGCGCAAATCGAGAAAGCGTGTCTCCGCCCCGCGCTCTGCCGCGCTGTCCAGGACGATGCGGAGCGCACGCGCGCTGTGCGAACCTTCACGCATGCTTCCGCTAACTCCCAACACTTTCAGCGCCATCGCACAAACCCTCATAAATCAAAATTGACAGATGACAAGTAACAAGTGACAGGTGATGAGTTTAGTCATGAAACCTTTTGATGCCCGCCTTCGGCTACCACTTTCACATCATCCTGCGTAGAAGCTCACTTTGCTTGATGTGTTCCTTCGTCCGTCGTAAGCAAAGTTTCAAGCGATGAAGCGAGCACGTCGAGACCGCGCGTGTCGTTCCCTCTGCAAACCAATTTCCCTTCGCGGCCAAACAGGTAATATGCGGGTACGTCTGTGCGTTCATTCTGAAACGCTTCGGATAACTTGCGCTTATTATCAACGGCGCAGGGTTCGGTGATGTTGAGCGGGGTGAGCGCTTCGCGGACAAGCTCAACGTCCGCGTCATCTTCGGTGAGTGGCACGTGAACGGCCACGACGCGCAAGCCTCGTGCGCGGTGCTCGTCGCGCCATGCGGCGATGCGTGGCATGTTGGCTTTGCAAACATCACAACTAACCGCCCAGAAATGAACGAGCGTCGGGTGCCCTTTCGCTTCCACCTCGGCGCGCGCGCCCGTCGCGTTGAACCACTCAATCGCGCCTTCGAGCCGGGGCATCACATCTCCGACATTTATCGGCATAAAGTTTTATCTCGTCAATCGTCTACGGCGAATCGTACATGGTGTTCGCGGCTAATCAAAGTTTCGGGTGGCGCGCGACGAAATCAATGAGCGCATCAACGTAAGAAGCGAAGGGCGGACAGCGCACGCCGTGAGGCCCAAGCAGGTTTTCGGCGTTAATCGTGTCATAAGTCTGGTCGAGAAAAAAATACGGCACGGCGACGCGCGGCAGACCCGAAAGGCTTTCGGAGATCGGAAAATTCAGCGACGTGCGGACGAGCGGCGCGGGGACGGTGATGCGCGAACTGCGCCCGGCCAGCGATTGCGCGATTACTTCAAAGAGTTCGTGCGTCGTGAGCGGCGCGGGGTCGGCCAGTTGCACGGTTTTTCCGGCGGCGCGCTCGTCACCGGCCAGCGTTGCCATCGCTTCAACGACGAAATCAATCGGCACGACATTCAAGCGCACCTCGCGGTTGCCGATGTTGACGAGCGACAGCAGCGCCGGCTGCATGCGCAGGTAATTGATGAGGTAATAGACGCCGTCATACTTCGCCGCCTCGCCCGTCCGTGAATCGCCGCACACGACCGACGGGCGATGGATCGTGACGGGCAACTCCCGCTTCAGCTCCTCGACTTCCAGTTCCGCGAGATACTTCGTCTCTTCGTAGTAGTTACGAAACCCCGCCGTGTGCTGTAGCTCATCCTCGCGGATGAGGCCGGTGCGACGACCCGCAACGTAGCACGTCGAGACGTAATGATAGCGACGTAAGTTCAAAAGCGACCGCGCAAAAGAGTTGACGTGGCGCGTGCCCGTGACGTTGACGAGCAGTGCCCGCTCGCGCGCGACGCCGAGATCGTAGATGGCCGCGAGGTGAAACAGCATCGTCGCTTCATTGTGCGCCGCTTC
>JBPCPQ010000136.1:0-6293 GCA_050999015.1 Pyrinomonadaceae bacterium
ATTTGATATTGATGGACATCAACCTCCCGTTGCTCGATGGGTTCGTCGCAACGCAATACATTCGCCAGCATGAAGATTTGCGCGACACGCCCATCGTCGCCTTGACCGCCTACGGGAACAATCAATCGCGCGAAGTCGCGCTCGCCGCAGGTTGCAATGATTATCTCGAAAAACCGGTCAACTTCGCGCAGGTGGAAAGACTCCTCAAACATTATCTACCGGGCGTAAATTCTCCCCTCACATAATCTACCGGCTAAGCATCATATTTCACGCCCCGTAGATTTCGACGACTCCTCAAGCGAAGGCCGCGCGGCCCGCGAAAACGAAGAGCAGGATGGCGACCAGCCACCCGATGATCTCAATCGCTTTCATAAGGATGTGTCTTTGCTCATTGCCGATCATTGACGACAAAAACTTTTTCCGCCTCATACAGAGGATTTCGATTGCAAGGCTCGTACCCGAACGCGCATGGCTGACGAGTGGCGTGGAAGGCGAATCATCCGGCGGATGTGGCGCAGCATCACGGCGTCACATGAAATAAATTTACGACGAACGGTCTTCAGCCGTGACTCTCGAAGTAATGGTTTTTCAATTTTCATTGCTTCGCTTTTACCCTCGCGTTCATGGCAGAGGTTTGAATGACTAAACGACCTGAAGACTCAACTGAAATCACCAGCGTGAGAACAACGGAGTCACCGGCAGCGATCTTCGAGCCGGCGCGCAAACAGTACCGTGGGAGCGGCATCGCGGGGAGTCCCGAAAGCGCGGCGTCGCTTGCGACGGTCGTTGATTTAGTCCGGCGGATCACGCGGGCCGACACGGCGGGCATCGCCACCGTTTCGCCCACCGGCGACACGATGACGTGGAGCGCGGCGAGCGGCGGCGCGGAGGGCTTCCGCCCGTCGTTTCATCTTTCCGCCGAACTAGCGCGACGCACCATCGCCGGCAGTGAAGTAGTCATTCTTGAAAATGTGCCGGACGAAATTCCAGCGGGCGAGTCTTCAATGCGCGGCGGGGAGGGAGTGCGCGACGTGGCGCTCGTGCCCCTCTCCGCGCGCGGCGAAACGCTCGGCATTCTCGGCGTCGGCTACCGCGCCGCGCATCAGTTCAGCGCCGACGAAAAACAAACGATTGAAGACCTCGCGCGGATGACCGCGCTCGCGCTCGACAACGCACGGCTCTTCGAGACCGTCGTCACCGCCAAAAAAATCTGGGAGCAAACTTTCGACGCGATTCCCGACGGCGTCATCGTACACGACGACCAATTGCGCATCGCCCGCTGCAACGCCGAGGCCGCCGCGATGATGGGCTTCGATCATCCGGCGGAAGTGATCGGAGAGACGTGCGCCAAAGTTTTCGCGCGACTCTTCGGCGAGCGCGCCGCCGCATACTACATGAGGCAGAGCACCGCGACGGGCGCGGCCAGTTCTTTCGAGTTGCAGGCCGAAGGGGGAAGACGGTATCTCGTCGCCATCGCCCCGATAAAAAGTCTGGAGTCTGGAGGCCTGAGTCCTGAGTCGTCGGAGTCTGACGACTCAGACGCGCGCATTTCAGACTCCAGACTCCAGACTCCAGACTCCAGACTCCAGACTTCTTCGTGGAGCGTCATCACGTGGAGCGATGTCACGGAACTCGCGGAGATACAGGAACAACTCGCGCGCTCACGGCGACTCGCCACCGTCGGGCAACTCGCGGCGGGAGTCGCGCACGAGATTAACAATCCGCTCGCGGCGATTACGACGTGCGCGGAGTCTTGCCTCCGTGACATCCGAAACGCGCCGGGAGCGGCGATTATCGCCGCAGAACGCGATTGGTATTTTTACCTTGAAGAGATTGTGCGACAGTCGCTGCGCTGCAAGGCGATCACGCGCGGCCTGCTTGACCTGACGCGGCAGCGTCGCGCTCGCTCAGAAATGTGCGACCTCAACTCCGCCGTCGAGCGATGCTTCAGATCGTTCGACGGGCGCGGGCGCGAAACCTCTGCGAACTTCACGTTGAACCTCGATGCCGAGGTCGGCGAAGTGGCGACCGACGAGGCGATGGTACGCCAAATCCTCGACAATCTTTTGAGCAACGCGCTCGATGTGGTCGGCGCGCGGGATGAGATTACGATTTCGACCGGCGTTGACGGCGAGCGCGTTTTCGTCGAAGTCGCCGACTCAGGCTCCGGCATCCCGGCGGACGTGCTGGCACGCATCTTCGACCCATTCTTTACGACGAAAGACCCCGGCAAAGGATCGGGACTCGGGCTGGCTATCTCGACCACACTGGCCGACGCCGTCGGCGGCGCGCTCACCGTCGAATCGAAGCCGGGCGCGGGCAGCCGCTTCCGTCTGTGGCTCCCGCGCCGCGCGCCGGAGAAGGGGTGACGAGTGACAGAATAATATCTTGTTCGGCGCTTCGCCCTCGGCAATGATCGAGTTTGATATGAGCATTTCAATTATCATTCCCGCTTACAATGAAGAAGAGTATTTGCCTGAGACGCTAAAACGAATCGGTAAGGCTTTATCCGTTGTGGTTTGTCCCTCCGAAGTTATTGTGGTTGACAACTACAGCGAGGATGAAACCAAGCACATCGCAACGTCATTAGGGGCAAAGGTGCTTTCGGAGAGTGAGCGTAACATTTCTAAAGTTAGAAATACCGGGGCGGAAAATTCGACCGGCGATATTTTAGTCTTCGTTGATGCCGACACACTCGTTCCCGATTCGCTTTTCCAAAAAATCGTCGCCACGATGGAAGATGAGAAATGCTTCGGCGGCGCGGTGTCTGTGGCGTATCAAAACTTACAACGCAGGTGGGCGAAGTTTTATCTGCTGGGTTGGAAGTTTTGGGAAGTCATTTTTAATACTAAACAAGGCGCAACTCAATTCTGTAGGCGTAAGGTTTTTTCAGAACTCGGCGGTTACGATGAAAGTCTTTATGTTGGCGAGGACGTTGAGTTTTACTGGCGGCTGTCAAAGCTCGCTAAACAAAAGCGGGGGTTCGTGTCTTTCGTTGAGAACCCTAAAGTTGTGACCTCGGCCAGAAGATTTAACAAGATGCGTTGGTGGAAAACGATTCTGCTGACCAATCCTTTATTCATCGCGCTTGTTTGGAAAAGAAAAAGGTTCTGGAAGGATTGGTACGAGAAGGCTGTCCGCTGATAGTTTTTGATGCTAAGGAAACAATAGGTCGAAGCGGCGTGTTGTGCTAAGGCCACGCCGGACGAATCGCCGAGAATGACCCCACTTCGGGTTCTCTCTCGTTAATCCCGTGCAGGCCGGCGTCGCTCGGCCGCTGCGCCGGGTGGCATCTCGACTCCGGCGCTCTTACATGTCATTCGTTCCTTGTCACCGGCTTAATTATGACTCGCAAGACTCGCGTATTACTGGTGGACGACGATCAATTGCTGAGGCGGCTCGTGTCGCAGCAACTTTCTGTGATGGGCTTTGAGGTGAAGACGGCTGCATCGGGCGTCGAGGCTTTGAAGATGCTCGGTGAGGGTGACTTCGATGTTGTGCTGCTCGACATCCGCATGCCGGACATGACGGGACTCGAAGCGCTCGGCGAAATCAGAAAGATCGAAGACGCGCCGGAAGTCATCATGCTCACCGCCGACGTGTCGCTCACGACCGGCATCGAGGCGATGCGCCTCGGCGCTTACGATTACCTCACCAAGCCCGCGACGCTCGACGAGATTGAGGCAGTCGTGCGCAAGGCCGACGAGAAGCGGTGGCTCGTGCGGCAGAACGCATCCCTACGCGCGGCGGTGCGCGCGCCGGAGTCGGACGCGGGCGTGAGCACACTGCTTTCTCCGACGCTCGTCTATCGCAGCCGCGCGATGGAAGGATTAGTGGCGCTGGCCGAAACCGCCGCGCGGCTCGACTCGACCGTGTTCATCACCGGCGAATCCGGCACCGGCAAAGACGTGCTCGCAAATTTTATTCACGCACGAAGCACGCGCGCCGAAGCGCCGATGATTACCGTCAACTGCGGTGCGCTTCCCGAAGCCCTCTTCGAGTCGGAGTTCTTCGGCCACGAGCGCGGCGCGTTCACCGGCGCGAGCGCGCTGAAGCGCGGGTTGATCGAAGCCGCCGACGGCTCGTCTCTCTTCCTCGATGAAGTTGGCGAGACTCCTCTCCAGACGCAAGTCAAGCTGCTGCACTTTCTCGAGCAAGGACGGTATCGCCGCGTCGGCTCGACGCGCGACCGCGCGGCGGATGTGCGCGTCATCGCCGCGACGAACCGCAAGCTCGTTGAAGACGTGCAAGCGGGACGCTTCCGCACCGACCTCTTTTACCGCCTCAACGTCATCTCACTTCACGTGCCGCCTTTGCGCGAACGACGCGAAGACACGCAAGCGCTCATCGAACACTTTCTCACTCTGTACCGCGAACGCTTCAACCGCCCCGCGCTCACGCTCACCGACGAAGCGCGCCGCCGTCTCGAATCACACGACTGGCCCGGCAACGTCCGCGAACTGCGCAACACGCTTGAGCGCGCCGCCGCGCTTTCCAACACCGACACCATCGAAGCCGATCAGCTACTTCCCTCTTCCGAGGTCGAAGGCGCGTGCGCTTCTGCGCCGGACACTCCCGCCTCATCCGCCGCCCCGCTCACACTCGAAGAAATCGAGCGCCGCCACATCCTTCGCGTGCTTGCTAACGCGAACGGCAACCGCGACCGCGCCGCCGCCATCCTCGGCATCTCCGCCCGCACGCTCTACCGCAAGCTCCGTGAATATGAAATGCGTGTGAAGTATGAAGGTAGGACTAATTTGTGAGGGGCTTAACTGCAACTCATGCAACTGCGACTTTAGTCTTGCCGCGATTTCGCTTTTTCCTCTAGCCGCTCTCTCTGCCTCTTAATACGCCTTACAGCTTCTTCATTCCCGAAGGGAGTGAGCATTTCCTCTGCTTGTTTTGCGCGCTCAATTCCTTTCTCTAGATCACCTTCTCGCGCATCCAGCGACGCTAACTGCATTAAGCTGATCGCTACGCCTGACTTGTTTCCCAACTCGCGTTCAAGGTCGAGACTTTCCTCATACAGCCGCCGCGCAGTGGCATAGTCACCTCTGTCTTGTGCCAATATGCCCATGCTGTGGAGCCCAATTGCCATACCTGACTTGTCTCCCAAATCTCGTGCGATCATAAGACTCTCTTCATAAAGCCGGCGCGCATCAGTGTATTTATGTGTTGCGTGCGCGACCCTACCAAGCTGATGTGTTGAGGCTGCTATACCCGGACGGTCTCCTAATTCACGCTTGATCTCTAAGCTCATTTCATTTAGCCGTTGTGCTTCATCATTATCTCCAGTAAGGTGGGCAATAATACCGAGTTGATTAAGAGTTAACGATACCCCTAACTTATTTTTCATTTCGCTGCTTATCTTAAGGCTCTCTTGATACAATCGTCGTGCTTCGGAGTAGTCTTCATGGTATTGAGCAATCATACCGAGTTGATGGAGCGTCGCCGCTTCACCGGACTTGCTTCCGACCTCCCGCGAGAGATTCAGCGATTCTTCGTATGCTTGCTTAGCTTCAACCAATTCGCCTAAGTTTTGATAGATGATTCCTATGTCGTTCAGAATGCTAGATTGAACACTACGCTCATACGAGCCACGACCAAGTTCACGGTAATCTGCCAGCAATCCTTTTAGCATTACTAGGCGTTCGCGTTTGCCTCCCTCAGAAAGGCCAAGTGTGAGGTGTAAAGCTTCGTCGTAGATAGGAGCAATAGATTGATCAGCGAGTTCGCGTTCGGGCGAGAACTCATAGAGGCCACTGCGCCACGCCCAGAAGTCGGGGGCTTTGCGCGCGAGCGCGGTGAGCGCGTAGTCGGGCAGCCAGAGGGCGAGCGGGTGCGGCACTTGTTGGAGAAACAGTTCGCGCTTGAGATTGAATGACGAAAGGATTGGTGGGTAAGCGTCGGCGGAAGAAATCGAATGCTCTAAGCCCGAAACGAAGAACGCCAGTTTCTGTTGATTGTCTGTCGAATCATTCGCATCGGCAGACGACGCCTCACGTCCTTCGCCGCCACTTGTCTCGCGGGTCAAACGCTCTCTAAGGATCGGGAGCAGATCGTCCGTCGGCGCGGTCAGTTCAATCTCGATGACGCGGATGCCGAGCGGCCTGAGTAGTTCCTGACAGGCGGCCATGGCCTTGCGCTTTTGCGCGCGCGTGTTGCACTTGACGAAGCCGAGCCAGAAGCCTTCGGCGTAATCAATCGCGCGCGTGAGGCGACGAATGATTAGACCTTCCGACTCGGTTGCCGTCTCAAGATTCGGCGGTGAGTTTTGCACGCTCATTCTTTAG
>JBPCPQ010000437.1:0-3687 GCA_050999015.1 Pyrinomonadaceae bacterium
GGAAGAATTGAGCATGCCGAAGGCGAGCGCGAAAATGCGGCGCTCCCAACGGCGCACAATCTCGCCGAAGGCGTCCGCATCGCCCGCCAGTGCCCGCTCAACGATCTGCTCGTCGCTCGTCGTCACGCTTTCTATTCTCTCACATCAAACATACCGCTTAATCTAACCGTGAGCATTTCAGGCGATGTGGACAACCATCATGCTCAGCAGTTTAGACGCCGGTTGAGTCAGCTTAGTTTGCAAATCATCGTCCCGACACAACTCGCCGCGACGCTACTTCAAGGCCTATTCGCTTCCTTGCAACGAGCACTGTGTAAAGGTTTGGCGGCCTCGCTGTGTCGAGTTTATCCTGCATTATCATATAGTTAAAACTTATTGGCGCGTTGACAACAGGCGAAACGAATTCGTACTATAGGATTGGCTAAGGTCCTAAGGTGGCGACGCCGTTCAGCAGACCTTACATCGTCATCTTCCTGAAGAATTACCTGACTCACCAATCGTTTCCTAAAGTAATCACATATGTTTGAAAGTTTCAGACGTTGGCGCTTGCTCTATATCGTGTTAGGGATGCTGCTCCTCGTCGGCCTGTTGCCGCTCACGCTGGCCGGGTGGCTCCTTTCGCGGCGGAGTGCGGACGAGTTGCGCTCAATCGAAGGCCGCTATCAGGCGCAGCTTGTGCAGGATAAAGCCCGGCAGATCGAGTTGTACGGCCAGCGCTACGGAGACGTTGTGACCGGGTTGGCGCGGGCCTTTGAGTTAGCGGGCGGAGTACGCGTACTTGGAGACGAAGGAAGCGACGCGCGTTTACAAAAGGCCGTGCTCGACGACCCAAACCTGATCGCACTCGCCATTCTGCCCGTCGGCGGAACGCCGCAGGTCGCTTACAAACCCGACGTTATCGGAAGAGCGGAAGCCGACGCCCGGGTTGGTGCGGTGCTCGCGCAAATGTCAGAAAGCAACTTGGTGGTGAGCCGCCCGACTGTGATTCGTTCCAGTCAGGAAATGGCTTTGACGGTCGCCGCGCCCGTGATGGGAGGCGAGGACGGCAAACAGGTGGCCGCCGCCGTGGTCGCAGTGGTTTCCTTTCAGGAAGTCTTTAAGGCCGTCCAGCAGCAAACCTCGATGAGCGAGCGCGAATTGCTCGACCACGGCCTACCCGTAGTCTTCGTTGTAGACGTTGACGGGCGGGCGGTTGCCCACCCCGACGTGCGCATCGCTTTCGCGGAGCGCCCGATGTATGACCTGAAAGTCGTACAGGATTGGCTAGCGGCCGGCTTACAGGTGCAGTCGGCTCTCGCGCCGTTCGTCGCCGAGCGCGACGGGCGCAGAGTCGAAATGCTCGGGGCCTACGCGACGGCGAACCTCGACCGGGAAGCGCGCCTCGGCGTTATTGCGATTCAGGACGAGCGCGCCGCGCTGCAGTCGGTCGGCGACATGCGTCGTCAGACGCTTTTCATCAGCATGTTCGCCGCCTTCTGTGCGTTGCTGATGGGATTCCTTTTTGCAAAGCAACTGACGCGGCCCGTGCATGAACTGGCTGAGGGCGCGCGGCGCATCACGAGCGGCGATTTCTCGCAGCGCATTGCGGTGCGCAGCCGAACGGAACTGGGCGACCTCGGCAACGCGTTCAACTCGATGACCGATCAGGTGGAAACATTCATCGAAGACTTGCGCCGCGCCGCCGACGAAAACCGGCAACTTTTTATCGGAACGGTGAAGGCTCTGGCCGCCGCGATTGACGGCAAAGACCCGTACACGCGCGGTCACTCGGAGCGCGTCGCGCGCTTCTCCATCGCCATCGCCGAAAGACTGGGATTGTCGGACGAAGAGATCGAGAAGTTGCGGGTCAGCGCGCTCCTGCACGATGTCGGGAAGATTGGCATTGACGACTCGATCCTGAAAAAGCCGGCGGCACTGACCGAAGAAGAATATGAAATTATGAAGCAGCATCCGCAGAAAGGCTTCAAGATCATGTCGAACATTCCGGCGATGCGCGACTTTCTGCCGGGCATGTACATGCACCATGAAATGCTGGACGGGCGCGGCTACCCGCAGGGTTTAAGCGGCGACCAGATTCCGATGCAGGCGCGCATCGTCTCAGTCGCCGACACGTTTGACGCGATGACTACCGAACGCCCTTACCAGCGCGCGATGAAGTTCGAGGACGCGCTCGCGCTCATTAAGAAAATGGTCGGCACGCGGTACGATGAGAGTGTGGTCGCGGCGCTCATCGAAGCGTGCGATTCCGGGCAGATCACGCCGGGGCGCGTGCGCCTGTCACGCCGCGCCAGAGAGCTTTCATCCGTCCCCGTAAAAGAAGCACCGACAGAGAGCGCCCCGGCTGTGTAGATGGAAAGTTGTATATAGGAAGTCTAAACCGTTCGTATGTCTCGCCTTCAGCCCTTACTTTTACCCACATCTTTTTTTGCTCCGTAGGAGCAACTGCCAATAGCTCAGCGATTTATCGCTGGGAATAATAGGGTGGCAAGTATCCGAGTCCCGAAGGGACGACTGATCCGGCGCTCAATATCAACCGTCCCGATGGGACGAGAGACAGTTATCAACGTCGTCCCAGCGATAAATCGCTGGGCTATTGTCACACAGTCCCTACGGGACAAAGACAAAAGGCACTTGTGGGTAAAAGTAAGCCCGCACGGTCGGGCTTCTGCCTTGTCTTTATCAATGAATCAAAGACTTCTCTTGCTGCCCGGACAGAAGATATGGCATCTAAGAGAAACACGCTCGCCGGCTTCAGAGCACGCCAGTCGCGTAAAGGAAAAGGTAGTAAGATGTCCGGCGTCTTTAGACAGCGACGTGAATCGGGAATGGAGATTAAAGAGAGAATTAGTTATGAACGAAGAACAAAACGCATTCATCAATGAACCGCGCGGGACGGAAGTGGCGACGCTCGGCGGCGGGTGTTTCTGGTGCGTCGAAGCGGTCTTCGACGAATTAAACGGCGTCGCGCGGGTCGAGTCCGGTTATTCTGGCGGAGCTAACGCGAACCCGACTTACCGGCAGGTCTGTTCGGGGACGACCGGCCACGCCGAAGTGGTGCGGGTGACATTTGATCCGCAGGTGATTTCCTTCAGGGAAATTTTAGAGGTGTTTCTCACCACGCACGACCCGACGACGCTCAACCGTCAGGGCGGGGATGTCGGCACGCAATACCGGTCGGTGATTTTTTACCACGATGACGAACAGAAAAAGGTGGCTGAACAAGTCATCAAGGAATTTAACGCCGGGAATGTTTGGGACGCACCCATCGTCACCGAAGTCGCGCCGCTCAAGGATTTTTACAAAGCGGAGGACTATCATCAGGAGTATTTCAAACTGAACGGCGAGCAGCCCTACTGCCGCGCCGTGATCGCCCCGAAAGTGGCGAAGCTTCGCCAACACTATCAGGCGAAACTGAAAAGGGCATAAGCGGGGGTCGGGGACAGGGGCCGGGGGTCGGCAGAAGAAAACCCGTCCCCTCGCACCGGCCGCTGTCCCCTGACTCTCGTCCCCCGCTGTTCTTCATCTTTCATCCTTTGCCGACGCGCGGGCTAGTGCCTTGTAAGGTTAGTCTTTAGAGTTCACTTTCTCATAATGGCGGCTCAGTTTCTCTCTAGTATTTGCGATGGAGAACTGCCACTCGACTTTGATTGCCAACTTATTACGCTCACAGACCAGTGACTGTATCTC
>JBPCPQ010000366.1:0-4745 GCA_050999015.1 Pyrinomonadaceae bacterium
GCCACGCCGCCGCGAAGCTGCAACGTCAGGAATCACGCACGCGCCTTCTTATCGTCCTCTCTGACGGGCGGCCTTACGATCACGACTACGGCGACGCCCGCTACGCCCGCGAAGACACGCGCGAAGCGCTCCGCCAGGCGCGACTCGACGGCATCACGCCTTTTTGCATCACGATTGACCGCGATTCCGAAATAGAACTGAAAGACCTCTATGGCGAGGTCGGTTACACTATCATTGACGACGTGCTGTCGTTGCCGGAAAGGATGCCGGCGATTTACCGAAGGCTGACGACGTAAAAAATAGTTCGCGTGGTATGAGCCGTTGGTAGTAGTCGTGGCTGGTAATTCAAAGATGGCCTTCATCGAACCGACGGAGGTGCTACAATTCATCACCGCCTAAGTTCCTTCGATGAGTTTTTCCCGGAGCGGGTCTATGAATAAAGATTACGTTGAGCAGCGAGACGGCGCGTACCGAGTCGCCGGCACTCGTGTCTCGCTGGATTCCGTTGTTTACGCCTTCCGGCGCGGCGCTTCACCGGAAAGTATTCAACGCTCATTCCCGTTGCTGATGCTGGAGCAAATCTATGGGGCCATCGCGTATTATCTCGCCCACCGAAAAGAAGTTGATGAATATCTGTTGGTCTGGGAGGCCGAGTTCGAGAAGCTACGCCGTGCTTCACGTGAGGCTCACCCGGACTGGTATGAAAAGCTCGACCGCGCGCGCAAAGAGGCGCTGACTCCCCGCTCGTGAAAGTACGCTACCAAGCTGACGCCGACTTGAATGATGACATCGTCACGGGCGTGCGCCGTCTCGCGCCGGAGATGGATTTCCAAACCGCTTACGAAGCTCTCCTCGAAGGGCTGGAAGACCCGGACGTGTTAGCTTTGGCAGCGGAATCAGGGCGGATTCTGGTGACTCATGACCGAAGAACAATGCCAACTCATTTCGGGAAGTTCATTGAATCCCGCCGAAGCCCCGGACTGTTCATCGTCTCACAGCACACAGACCTATTACATGTCATCGAGGAGTTGATTCTGATTTGGGCGGCCTCCGAAGCCGAAGAATACATCAACTCCATTCGTACTTTGCCGTTGTAAAGCAGCGCTAAAGAACAGTTAAGGTGAAAGTGATTACACGATCATTGACGACGTGCTGTCGTTGCCGGAAAGGATGCCGGCGATTTACCGAAGGCTGACGACGTGAAACAAACTCATCGTTGTTACGTACTTTCCATGAAATTCCCGCTCGGCCATATAACGAATATGGAGACTTGAGATATGTTTTTGCGTCACCGACTGAAGCAGTTCGCCTTGAGTGTTATGTGCGCAGCCCTTTTGAGCGTGTCGCTCTTTTCCATCGCGGCGAGAGCAGAAACATCCGCGCAGGCGAAAGTGAAGGAGGCACCGTCGCGCTTCGCCAAACTCGACGGGATGCGCGTGCGCTACCGCGACAGCGGCAAAGGCGGTAGCGACGCCCTCGTGTTCGTGCATGGCTGGACGTGCAACCTGAATTTCTGGCGGATGCAGTTTCCGGCCTTCGACGCTAAAACGCGCGTCATCGCCCTCGACCTGCCGGGACACGGCGAAAGCGACAAGCCGCAAATTACCTACACGATGGAACTCTTCGCGCGGGCGGTTGACGCGGTGCTCCGCGACGCCGGGGTGAAGCGCGCGGTGTTAGTCGGGCACAGCATGGGCGTGCCTGTGGTGCGCCAGTTTTATCGCAAGTACCCGGAGAAGACGCTCGCGCTGGTGAACGTGGACGGGGCCCTTCGCCCCTTCGTGCCCGGCGCGGAGTGGGAGAAGTTCGTCGCGCCGATGCGTGGGCCGAACTACAAAGAGGTCGCGGGTAAGATGATCGAAGGGATGATGCCTCCACAGCATCCCGCCGCGCTGAAGGACGAGGTTAAGACGGCGATGCTCGCAACGCCGCAGCACGTGGCGGTCAGCGCGTTCGCGGCGATGGGCGATGACGCGATTTGGACGGATGATCAGATCAAAGTCCCGGCGCTCGCCGTTCTCGCGCGCAACCCGTTCTGGCCGGCGGACAACGAAGCGCGGTTCAGGCAGGTCGCGCCCGACCTCGATTACCGCATGTGGGACGGCGTCAGCCACTTCCTGATGATGGATAAGCCGCAGGAGTTTAACGAGACGCTCGCCGCTTTTCTCACGAGCAAGAGGTTATTACTGCCGCAGAAGTAACTAAACCGTTGCACTTCTTCTTAACATTCGTGATGTTCTACCGGGATATTTGGGATCGAATGCGAAATTCTACGTGGCAACTTAAGGAGCAAATCAGATGAGCAATCAGACAGATCATAGTGAAAGAATTAAAAAACTGAGCGAGATGATTAAGGACATTGAGATCGCAATGTTGACCACCGCCGAGCCGGACGGCACTTTGCGTAGCCGCCCGATGGCGACGCAAAAGTTCGAGTTTGACGGCGACTTGTGGTTCTTCACGCGCGCCAGCTCGCCGAAAGTTGACGAGATCGAGCAGGAGCACCGGGTCAACGTCAGCTATGCCGCGCCGGACAAGCAAAGGTATGTGTCCGTGTCGGGCCGGGCGCGGCTCGTGCGCGACAAGAGTAAGATCAAGGAACTCTGGAGTCCGGTGTTGAAGGCATGGTTCCCCAAAGGTCTGGACGACCCTGACCTCGCGCTGCTGAAAGTCTCGGTCGAGCAGGCCGAGTACTGGGACTCGCCTTCGAGCACCGTCGCCCACCTCGTCGGCTTCGTCAAAGCCGTCGCTACCGGCACGAGCTATCAGCCGGGCGAGAACGAAAAAATCAATCTTAAAGCTGATGCTTGATGTCAGAAGTCGGTAACATGCTTTCGTCCAACATCTGACATCTAACTTTAAGCCTCTGCTTTGGCGGTTGAGCCTCTTCACACCGGTGGGTTATATTGAAGAGGCAGTAAGTTGAGGAGGCGTAGGCTAATGGTAAGTCAGTAGTCTTGAAAACTACCGCGCGAAAGCGCTTGGGGGTTCGAGTCCCTCCGCCTCCGAAGTCATTCAGTTTTAATCCGGGAGTTGAATTTTAGTCGAGCCGTCCCCGCTCCCCTCGCGCGCGGACGGCTCGACTGTTTTCATTACTCGTAAGCGGCAAGCAGTAAAGCCGCGAGCGGCGAAAGGGAGAAAGCGAAAATGATAGTAACACCGGTCGCGGAGGGTGGCTTTGCCATCGCGGTGGCGGGGCGGACTCCAATCGGTTTATGGCTGTGGCAACAAGGTTACACCGAATGGTTCAAACGCCTATGGAAGAACTACATCAACGCCGCATGGGAGGTCGGTAATTTCCGCATCTCGCTGGCGAGCCTCGTGCTGGGCACGCTCGTGTTACTCGCGGCGCTCGTCGTCTCGCGCTACCTGCAGAGCTTTCTCGAACGCCGCCTCGCCGCGCGCGCGCACATCGACCCCGGCATTCAGTACACGATCCTCCGCCTCGCCCATTACGTGATCGTCGCCGTCGGCGTGCTCGTCGCGTTCAGGTTCGCCTTCAACGCCGACCTCACGTCGCTCGCCGTTCTGTTCACGGCGCTCTCGGTCGGCATCGGCTTCGGATTGCAGTTCATCGCCGGCGACATCGCTTCGGGCTTCATCCTTCTGTTCGAGCGGCCGGTGCGCGTCGGCGATTTCGTCTCCGTCACCGGGCCGGACGGCAAAGTAACCGAAGGGAGGGTGGCGAGCATCAACCTGCGGACGACCATGATCCAAACTAACGATCACATCTCGGTCATCGTGCCTAACTCGAAACTCGTCAACCAGAATTTAGTCAACTGGTCATACGGCGGGCGGCGCTCGCGCATCGCCGTACCCGTCGCCGTCTCCTACGACTCAGACGTTGATCTCGTCACCGCGACCCTCCTGCGCGCCGCCGAGGGCGTCAACCATCTCCTGGCGGAGCCGAAGCCGAGCGTACAGTTTATGGGCTTCGGCGATTCCGCCCTCGACTTCCGCCTGCTCGTCTGGACCGACCGCCCACGCCGCTACCCGCAAATCAAGAGCGACATCAACTACCGCATTCGGCGCCTTTTTCTCGAAGCCGGCATCGAGATTCCATTCCCGCAACGCGACCTCAACCTGCGCGGCGGCTCGTTCCGCGTCGCGCCCGAATTAGCAGGAAGGGGGAGAGGAGAAAGAAAAGAGAGGGAAGACGGAAAAGCGCTGACATCTTGACCTTTCCCTTTTTCCTTCATCCTGTCTATCCTGTCCATCCTTGTGGAATTCTGTAGGATTTCGGTTTAACTGCTTCGCTATGTCAACACTGAACGTCAGCTTAGAAAGCCCGCAGAGCGGCTGGATGTCTCTGCGCCTGCGCGCCGGGGAGCAAAGTCTCGTGATGGGAGTTTCATGCTCGCCCGAAGATTCACTGCTCGACCTTATCAAAGGATTGACCGACGTTCTCGAAGGGAACCAGCACGTCAAGGTGCGTTGGAATTGTGAGCCGGAACAATTCGATTTCGACATTGCGACTGAGGGCGACATGGCGCAACTCGTCGTGACGCGCTACCCCGATCACCGCCGCGATTCACGAGCCGGCCAAGCGGTCTTCTCACTCCACATACCCACATCCGATGTCTGCCTCCCCTTCTGGAAAGAATTGCGCGGCCTCGAGCGCCGCGCCGAAACAGACGTCTTCGCGCAGAACTGGCGGCGGCCGTTTCCCCGACGCGAGATGCAGGAGTTCACAAGGCTTATACGCAAACTCCGGCGCGAGATGAGAAAAGTCAGAAGACAGGAGA
>JBPCPQ010000395.1:0-1889 GCA_050999015.1 Pyrinomonadaceae bacterium
GGGTTTCGAGCGCCACATCCTTCTCTTTACGCGCGGTGATGACGACAACGGGCACCGGGGGGCGTGCGGCGCGCGCCGCTTCGATAACCGCTAAGCCTTCGGAGATTCCATCGAGATCGGGCGGCAGGTGGAGGTCGCAGAGAACCACGTCAATTGACTCGTGCTTCAACTGCTCAACAGCTTCAACGCGCGTCTCGGCTTCGAGCACGCGATGCCCCTCGCCGAGCGCCCAGTGGAGTTGACGGCGCAGCACGCGGTCGTCGTCAACCACCAGCACCGTCGCTCTCTCGTCCGGTAGCTCGCTCATAAGACGGTGGTCTCCCACCTGACGGAAGGTTAATCAGGTTGGTGCCGGAGAGAAGCGCGCGCGGGATCGGCGGTTTCGCCGAGCGCTTCTCAGATGCCTGCACTCTCGCTTAATTCTTTGAAAGGTCGTCCGGTTTTACGCGCCGCGCCCGTCGGTTGTGGCAGAGGTCTTGCGCTTCTGCTCATGTCCGCCGCTGCCGCTGTCGCGCGATTGAATGAACGGGACGGATGGTAGCACGACGCGAAAGCGCGTGCCAGCGCCGAGTTTTGACTCGACATCGAGACGCCCGCCGTGCGCCTCGACGATCTCGCGGCAGGTGAAGAGGCCGAGGCCGATGCCTTTCGTTTTCGTCGTCGCGAAGGCGCGGAAGAGGCGCAGGCGCAGGAAGTCTTCGCTCATTCCGACGCCCGTGTCGGAGACGCTGAAGAAGACGCGCCCTTCGCCTTCCGCCCCCGCTTCTACTGTCATACGCCCGCCGCGTGCGCCCATCGCTTCGAGCGCGTTGATCATCAAATTTTCGACGACGCTCCTGATGCGCTCTTCTTCGACAACGGCCGGCAGCGACTCCGGCAACTTCGCTTCAACCTCATAAAGCGGTCGCGCGGGTTCAGCGATGGTAGCGAGGGCGCGCTTGATGATCGGCACCAAATCGGTCGGCTTGATGTCGCGCTTATACTCGCCGCTCAAGCTCTTCGCCGGCTCGCTCAGTCGCGCCACGGTGCGGCGCAATCTCTCAGTCACTTCGCGCAGACTCAGAACGGCGTCGGCACGAAATGCCTCGTCGTGGAAACGGCGCTCGCAATTCTGGACGAGCATCGAGAGGCCGGCGATGGAATTTTTCAGATCGTGCGTCAGCATCGCCGAAAGACGCATGAAGGATTCAAACTGTCGCGTCTCCGATTCGCGCGCGATGTGGTCGCGGAGGCGGTCGCTCATCAGGTTGAAGCTGTTGGCGAGGCCTTTAATCTCGTCGCTCGAATTGACGTTGATGCGCTGGTCGAGGTCGCCTTTGGCGATGGCCGCCGCTCCTTCGGCGACGCGCTCAATGCGACGCGCGGCACGGCGCGCGATGATTGTCACCAACACCATCGCGCCCAACCCTGCCAGCGCGGAGAGGATGATGCCCGCCAACCCGGCTCTTCGGATGTCGGCCACGGCACTGCCGTAGTCTCTCGCCACGGCGACGGAAAGCTCCCCGTTCGCGGCGGGACGATAGCCGGCCAGCCAGCGCCCGCCATCTCTGTTGTCGTAGAAATCCGACCCGCCCACGCCCGCCGCCATGCGGTCGGCGATTCCCCTGAAAAGCGGCATCTGCACGCCGACTTCCTGATATTTGAGCGCGTCACTCGTGTGATAGAGGATGCGTTGGGTGCGGTCGAGAACAATGATTTGACGTACCGTTAGAGCGACCGCTTCGCGTCCGGCGGTGCGGTTCGAGGCCGAATCACCGAATGCCGCAAAACCTCGCGTGGCCGCTTCGCACAGCGAATCCGTTTTCATCTCCGCGACAAGGGCGCCGCGCGGTGCACCCGCTCCACCCTCGACGCAGATCGGCACTGTCGAGCGGATGGCCGCACCATAC
>JBPCPQ010000147.1:0-5610 GCA_050999015.1 Pyrinomonadaceae bacterium
TTTTCGCCGAACCGCAGCCGCAGCACGAGCGAGTCGTCATTACCGGATGGAAAGTTCGCCGCATCGGCGTCAACGGGCGGCGGCCACAGCACTGCGACCGTCACCTGATCGAAGCGCAAAGTATCGCCGCGATTGATGACGTTGACCGGCACCTTGTTGCGCGCCAAAGTTTCGGACAGACGTCTGTAGCCCGCGTCGGCGCCGGACGCCCGCCCGACGAATGCCGCGCGCACTTCAGAGTTTTTCACAACGTCGTTGAGGCCGTCTATATGATCCGCGTCGGCGTGCGTCGCCAGCACGTAATCCACGAGGCTGAGGCCGCGCCACCACAGATACTCCGAGACGACAGCCTCGCCGATGCTCCGGGCGTCGCGCTCAAACGGCTCCGCGTCCTCTTCTTCGTCGCGCTCGCGCGGGCGGTTGTCGAATAGAGGGCGGCCTCCTCCGTCAATCAAAAGTGTCGCTCCGTCCGGCATCGTCACGAGCGCCGCGTCGCCCTGCCCGACGTCGAGGAAATCAACGCGCAGCTTTCCATCCGGCCGCCCGGCGCTGAATGGATGCGCGACAACGATCACGAGCAGGACAACGAAGGCGAGTAAGGCGAATTCTATTTTGAATCTTCCGGCGGGTTCGCGGTCGTCATCGTTCGCGGCCTCAAACGGCGACTTGACGGGACGCCAGCGCGCGAGCCATACGACGATGAACGCCAGCGGAATAAAGTAGAGGACGTAAATGACGCCGGGCCAGCCCGCGTACTCCGGCAGACGTAACTGCGCGATACGGAAGTCGCTGAAAGGATCAACGCTGTGCGTCATCAACCAATTCGTCTTCTCCGTCAGCCACAGCAGCGCGGGAGCCGGTACTCCGCCGCTCACTTGCGCGATCACAATTGTGAGTAGCGCACTCATTGAAAGGAGCGCCATCAGCACGCCGACGAAGACGTTCAGCAATACCGCCGCGATTGAAAGACGATGGAAGTAGACAACTAATAACGGCAGCAGTCCCATCTGGACACACGCTGAAACGAGTACCGCCGCGAAAGCGTAGCGTAGTAATCGCTGAAGAAATAATTTTTCGAGGCGAGCGGCGAGCGGAGTTTTATAAAGGCGACACTGGTACGAACTCCTCGCCATCTCTTTTTGCCAATTGCGCTCGCTCCAGAAGAGTGCTTCGCCGAGCGTCTTCCACCATCGCGGGCACAGCGGCGGATACGGCGTCGCCTGCGTCGGTCGCCACTCGCCGACTTCTCTCAATTTAGTGAGCATCGGCCACGCCAGCGCGACGATAACGAGCACAGAGAGAAAGGTTAATTGAAATGAGGGGCTGAACAATTCGCTCGGTCGCCAGACGAGAAGCGCGAGCGCTGCCCCGCCGAGCGCGTTCATTGTCGAGGCGCGGCGATGCACGACGGGCGCGAAGGCCACGACCGTGAACATCAACGCCGCGCGCACCACCGACGCTTCCGCGCCGACCGCGACGGCGAATCCCCACGTCAACACGACCGAAGCCGCCCACTGCACCGCCCGGCGTTTAGTCACCCGCCGCGCGATTGCCCACATGACGCCGCCGATGACGGTAATGTGCAAGCCGCTGATGACGAGCACGTGAAACGTCCCGCCCTCGCGGAAGCGTTCGGCGGTCGCGCGCGCGAGGCCGTAGCGGTTGCCGAGCATCGAGGCGTTGAGGACGCCCGCCGTTTCCGGCGAAAATTCTTCGTTGACGCGCGACAAAAGCCATCCCCGCCATTCGTCGAGCCACACGAGCGGCGCGAACACAGCCTCATCATTCAATCGCTCAATGAGCAGCGGACTCTTGATCGTCGCCGTCGCGTCGAGGCCGCGCTCGTCAAGATACGTTGCGAACGAAGTAACTCCCGGATTGCGATAACCACCCTCGCGTCTGAGCGCGGCCATTACGCGCACGCGGCCCCCGCGACGCAGACCCAGAGCTTCGTATTCCGCACCCGTCGCCGGATTGCTCACCGGGGCAAACATCTCGACTGTACCGCGAACAGAGTGTTCCTCGGATTTGAAACGCAGGGAATCAATTCGCAGCGTGAGATGTAACCCATCGGGGGCGCGCTCCGGCGCGCGCTTCAGCGTGCCTGTGATTTCGACCGGAGCACCGGAAGTGATGCGTCCGTCTTCATAAAGACGGCGCATCTTTCCTCCGGCAATGCTCGCCCGCTCTGTTGTCGCTAGCACCGCGCCCGCGATGATGTAAGAACAAACGACACTCGCCGTCGCAATACCGAGTTTGTGTTTGGCGAAAGCGAAGCAGGCGACGAGCGTTGCCGCCGCCGCGCATAGGAGGAGCGGTGACAGTGCGGGCGTGATTAACCTTGCAAGCAACACACCGGCGGCGAACGACGCGGCGAGCAGCGCGAGCGGAATTGGAACGAATGACGGTCGGAGAGGAACCATGCGTATACACTCACCAGGATCGTTGTGAAGAACGTTCCGTCAAAGCATATTTCGCCGTGATGTTTCGTTTCTCGTGGGAGTTAGAATGGCGCAGGCATGGCAAACCTTATTGCCGTGCCTGCGCCAAGCACAGAACCTTGCGCGGGGAACCGAAGTTCCTCCCACGTATCAGCGCACATCTTTAAGGTTTATTTCCAGTCCCTCGTGGAAGCCGAGCGGCTCCCACGAGGGCTACACGCTGAATACAATCCTGCCTGCAACTAACAACGCCTACACTGACCGTTAGGCTTCCTTCCGCACGGGCAGGGTGTCGGCGTCGGCGTCGGAGTTACCGTAGGAGTTGGCGTCGGCGTTGGCGTCGGCGTTGGCGTCGGCGTTGGTGTTGGAGTCGCCGACGATGTGGCGTAATCGCAGGCCTTAGGCACTCCTGGCACCGGATCGCCGAAGACGGCATTAGAGCACTGCGTCCCGTTAGTGAAAGTTCCGAACGCATAGGTGCCATTCGCACCGTATCTCACCTGACGTGTCCCCTCGAAGGCGCAGAACTGTCCTTCATTAGCACATCTTGTCCAGCCCGGATCAGGAGTCGGTGTCGGTGTCGGCGTCGGAGTAGGCGTGGGTGTCGGCGTCGGTGAACCGCCGCACGTTGTGAACTTGAACTTGCCGATGCGTGTGCGCCAGCCCGCCTGACTGTTGGCCGAGTAGTATTCGGTCGTGTACCAGAAAGTACAGTCGTCAGTCGGATCAACATTCAGCGAACTATAGTCGCCCCAGCGCCCGCTGGTGCTCGTCTGTGCGCCGCCCCCGGCGACTAGGATCGTCTCGCCCTGAAACAGACCGCCGGACGGATCGGTTGCCAGCCGTCCCGCGTAACGAATGGACGGGAAGGTGCTGGCGCTCGAGACGCTGTAGCCGACGGCGATGTTTCCATCTTTATCAATCGCGGCGCTGCCCATCCAGCGATTCTCGCCGTCATTCGGCGCAAAGGTCGCCTGTTCATTGACGAACCAATTACCGCCGCCGGTGTTGCGACGAATCTCGTAGTAGCGCACGCCCGCGCGATGCGCCGCAACAGTCGTTCCCGTTCCGACGTTGACCGTATGATTGACGACAAGTGATTCGTGCGCCCCGAAATTCCGGTAGACCAAACGATGCAGCAGGCGATCCTGAATCGAGTCGAGGTACTGGTTCGACGCCGCCGGGGCCGGTTGCTCGATGTCGTTGCGGCCACCCGGATCCGTCGGGTTGAAAGCCGCGACGGGAATCGCGCCGCCCGCCTTTTCGGTGAAAGTTGATTGACTCGGGTTGGCGAAGTTAGCGCGGAACTCCCAAATCCTCATCGCGTCGCTCGGATCGCCGAATTCGCCGGCGGTGAACTGCGCGAAGTAATTAGGCGTGCCAGCCGGAGGCGGAGTCGGCCCCTCTAAATCCGACGGCAGCATGCCGCCCTCGTTCGACGCCAGATCAAAGTAGATGTAGCTCGCAGACGGATCACCGGCGATCATCTTCGCGCGGTCAAAAGCGAACGCGCCGGCTCCGCTGAAAAATGCCCCGAAAAGAAATTGGTTGTCGGACATGTAGTAGCCGTCCGGCCACACGCCGAAATGCGGGTAGTCGTTAAATTTGTTGTTGTTCGGCATGCGGAACGCATAAGCATTGAACGCGCCCATCGGATCGCCGGATTGTGAGATAGCAATGCACTGATGATAGGGGGCTGTGGCGACAAACTGGCTAATCAGCCAGCGGTCGGCCAATTGGTCGTACAGCACAATCGGGTCGCCATCATCAGTCGTCCCGCACGGTGCGCCGGAGAATAAGCTACTCATCTTAAACGGCGCTTTCAACACGCCCCCGGATTTATCGAAAATCTCGACGAGAGTGTTCACCGCCTGCACATAGTGGTTGGGGCCGACGTCGCCGACCGTGTCGGGCGGAAGATACCGCGCGCCTAGGACATTGGCATTGTCATCACTGCTCAATCCCTCGAAGGACAACTCAGCCGCAGGAGCCAATGCCGTCATCGCCGCCGACGTGGACTCACGCTCGGGATAAAAACTCTGCAATGCACCGTCGTAAGAACCGAGGTCGCCTTCTTTGTTCTGTCCGCGCGGCAAGCCCTGATTCGGGACTTTGCGGATTTGTTTGGGAACCGTTTCCCCGATGATTTTGTCGGGATCAATGTTCGCCGCCTTCGCTAACGGGATGTCACGAACCGCCGGGCTGACGTTAAAGCTGACGGCCTGCGAGACGACCGGTTTGAATTGTGAGGTTGCGGCTGAAGCAGGGTCTTGTGCTTTGGCCGCCGGCCTGACAAGGGACGCAAGTAACAGCCCGCCGCCGACCAGCACGAGCAGGCCGACGATGAGCAGCAGGGCGCGCTTATTCATTTGGACGATTCTCCTGAAATTTGGACGTTGACGATGAAACAAGGACACAATGCTCGACGCATTTAATTGGGCAGCTTGTAGTCACTTATTCCGTTAGAACGAGGATGTCTGCGATTGCCGGCGGGCGAAAAGCATTCCCGCGCAGCGACTCGCGGTGAAAAACCAGAGCACATTTCTCCCCGAGTTTGCCGAAGCCGGGGGAGCGGGTATAGCAAGATTGCGGACAATACATTTGTGCGGCAGAACTTCAGGAATCTATCCGGGAAAACGACTTACAAAAGATGGCGGAGAATACTATCCGTCGTCGCGTAGTGTCAATGAAACGGTGTCAACGCCGCCCACTCAAATCGTCAACGAAACGAAGAAGATTGCAGAATCTTTGAGCGACTTTCTTAACGACTTCCGCCTCTTCCTCATAAACCTGCTGCTACGCGGGAACGCGATTGAGATGCACGACGGTCTCGACGTGGTGCGTTTGCGGGAACATGTCGAAGGCGACAACCGAGGCTAATTCATAGCCGCTTGTGAGAAACGCTTTGAGGTCGCGCGCGAGCGTCGCCGGATCGCAGGAGACGTAGGAGATGCGGCGCGGGCGCAATGCGACGATGCCTTCCGCCGCGCCGCCATCCGCGCCCGCGCGGGGCGGGTCGAGTAAAACGAAATCAATCGGCATAGCCGCGCGAGTATGAGCGCTCAACCATTCACCGACGCCAGCGGTCTCGATGTGCGCGTTCGTTAATTCTGCGCTCACGAGGTTGAGCCGCGCGTATCCACAGGCCGCTGCGTTGCCCTCGACGCCG
>JBPCPQ010000427.1:0-2045 GCA_050999015.1 Pyrinomonadaceae bacterium
CGACCGGCTCGGCTACCTTGACATCCCCGACGGACTGCTCGCCTCGCTCAATGAATCGAAGACTTTGGGCGATGACGAGATTGTTTATCTCGTGACGGGTTCGCAGGGTGAGGCGCGTGCGGCGCTGTCGCAGATGAGCACGCAATCGTACAAAGGCTTGGCGATTGCCGACGGCGACACGGTGGTTCTTTCCGCGCGTATTATTCCCGGCAACGAGCGCGCCATCTCGCGCCTCGTCGGCGAGATATACAAGCGCGGCGGGAAGATTATTGACGAGAAGCGGCGACTGATTCACGTCAGCGGCCACGCCTCGCAGGAAGACATCCGCATCATGACCGAAGCTGTGAAGCCGAAGTTCGTCATCCCGGTTCACGGCGAGTACCGCATGCTTTACCGTCATAAAGAGTTTGTCAAAAATCATCTCGGCTACCCGGAAGAAAACATCATCCTGATCGAAAACGGCGACGTGCTGGAACTCGACGGCGAGCGCGCGGTCGTGACGGCGAAGCGCGATGTCGGTCGGACGTTCATTGACGAGTCGGGATTTGAAGAGATTGAGCGCGAGACGGTGCGCGAGCGCCGGCAGATGGCTTATGACGGAGTGGTGACGCCAATTGTTACCGTGAGCGAAGAGACCGGCGCGCTCGAAGCGCCGCCCGAAGTTGTCGCGCGCGGAGTGATGGGCGCGAACGGCAACGGCTTTATTAAAGACATGCAGCGCGTCGTCACTGAAGCCGTCGAGAAGGCTCCCGCCGCCGAACGACGCGACAGCAGCTTACTGAAAGAGCGCGTGCGACTCGAACTGAAGCGTTACATCCAGAAGCAGACCGGCGCGCGTCCCGTTATTGTGCCGGTTGTGATCAGAGTCTGAAAAACAGTAGCCAGTAGAAAAGCATTCGGAGTTATCTCAGATGACACGATTGCCTTCTGCCGGTTGTTTTGGTGAAGGCGTATCTTTGTGGAAGATGCGAGCCGAGCAAATGGCGTTGATGAGTTGTTGCGCCGCACCCGCGTGGAGATCGCGCCGGGAAATTTCTTCGTCGTCGGTATAAGCCACGAGGATTGGGCGCGATTGCTGGAAAGTCCTGAGCTAAGCCCCCGCCCGAATGTTCCCTTCATGCTTTTGCGCGACGCGCACGAAGTCACACTCCTTCTTGAAGAAGACGATTGGCGCACGATGCGACACGCCGCACGCGCGGCGCGCGTCGAGGGTAACTTTCGTCTCGTCACGCTTGATGTCGAATTGCCGTGGGACACAATTGGTTACTTAGCGCGCGTCACCGAGATTCTGGCGGGAGTCGGCGTCTCGGTCGGCGCGCTGTCTTCTTTCTCGCGCGATCATTTGCTCGTCAAGCAGGACGATCTGGCGAAAGCCCTGCGCGCCCTCAGTCCGCACGTCGCTGAGTTATGCTGAACCAGTGGCCGGTGGCCGGTGGTCAGTGGTAAAGCATTTGAGCTTTCGGCTTTTATACTGATCTCCGACTACTGACCACTGTTTATGAAAGTTGATTGGTCAAATCAGATAGTGCTCATCACCGGCGCTTCGAGCGGCATCGGCGGCGCGCTTGCGGTTGAGTTGGGTCGGCGCGGCGCGGCGCTCGGACTCTTCGCGCGCCGCGCCGACGAGTTGATGAAAGTCGCCGAGGAAATTGAGCGCGGCGGCGGAAAAGCGTTGGTGCTTCCCGGCGACGTTCGGCAATCCTCTGAAATCGAAAATGCCGCCGCGCGTCTGCGCGAACAATGGGGACGAATTGACGTGCTGGTGGCGAACTCCGGCGTCGGTATCATCACGCCCGCTTCTGAATTGCGTGCCGACACGGTGGCGAATGTGATTTCGGTGAACACCATCGGTGTCGTCAACAGCGTTGCGGCGGTGCTGCCCGACATGCTCGCGCGCCAGCGCGGACACTTGGTCGCAATCTCCAGCCTCGCGGCGTTTCGCGGCCTGCCGAAGTCGGCGGCCTACAGCGCGAGCAAAGCGGCGGTCTCGACTTTCTTTGAAAGCCTGCGCGTTGACTTGCGCGGCAGCGGCGTGGACGTGACGA
>JBPCPQ010000191.1:0-3669 GCA_050999015.1 Pyrinomonadaceae bacterium
TGCTACCGGGAAAGCGCCCGTCGCGCAGCGGGGCTACGGCCTTGTCTAATATCGCGTGTGCAATCGAGCGGCCAGATGGTATCAAAAATTTGCCGCCGTGTGTGCTTCACAGTTGTAAATTTTCAAGCATCGTAAAGTTGGACGCGACAACCTGATGAATACTAAGATGACTTCAAGTTATAGCCATCGTGTTGTCTTTAACTGTTTCGTTCTACCTTTTCAATGCGAATCAAGGTTAGGAAGCAGCTCCTCTCTGCGCTCTTTGCGTCATGACTTTGCGTCCTCTGCGGTTAGAGAAAAGAGCTTAACCGCAGAGGACGCAGAGAAGTCGCAGAGGGCGCAAAGGTAAAGCCGCTTCCGCCGGACAAGTTTCCAACACTTGATTCGCATCTTTATTATGCCTTTTATAAATATGAACAATTCTCAGTCGTCTTCTCCCTCAACAGTCGCGCCGGACGAAACCAACCCGCTGCGCAGTGTGCATATATCTTTCGTCGGCTGCGGTGTGATGGCCGAGGCGATGATGTCGGGGTTGCTGCGGCGTCAACTCGTCAATTCTTCGCAGATCACCGCGAGCCACCCGCGCGCCAACCGTCGCGCGGAACTCGAAGCGAAGTATGGCATCCGCGCTGTCGAAAACAACCTTGAGGCCGCGACTATGGCAGCGACGCCACGCGGAGAAGATGCCCGCGAGGATTCACCGTCCGGCTCAATCGTCGTTATCGGCGTCAAGCCGCAGCGCATCGGCGGGGTGATGAACGAACTGAAGGGCGCGTTGACCGGCGACCAACTCGTGCTCTCCATCGTCGCGGGCGCGCGCCTCGAAACGATTGCCGCCGAACTGCGTCACCCGGCAATCGTGCGCGCAATGCCGAACACGCCCGCGCAGGTCGGACAAGGGATGACGGTGTGGACGGCGACGCCGGAAGTGAGCGAGAGCCAGTGCCGCGAGGTCGGCGCGATGCTCGGCGCGCTGGGCCGTGAGATGCGCGTCGAAGAAGAACGAATGATTGACATGGCGACCGCCTTGAGCGCGACGGGTCCAACCTACATTTTTATGATGATGGAAGCGCTCGTTGACGCCGGCGTGCATATGGGATTTTCGCGCCACGTCGCGCAGGAACTCGTCCTGCAAACAATGCTCGGCTCCGTCCTCTTCGCGCAGGAATCACACAAGCACCCGGCGGAACTGCGCAACATGGTCACGTCGCCCGGCGGCACATCGGCAGAAGCAATTTACCAGATGGAGAAAGGTGGCCTGCGCACCGTCTTCTCAAAAGCCGTGTGGGCCGCCTACCAACGCGCCCTCGCGCTCGGGCAGAAGTGAACAGGAGTCAGGAGTCGGGAGTCAGGAGACAGAATAGAAGAGGTTGCCACCGGCGGGAGCGCATCTGTCTTTGTTTCGCATTTTGGTATGCGTTGGCTTCAGAACCGGTGAGGACATAAGGCGCGGCCATTTGATTTGACGAAAATGTTTGACCGTCGTTCTCAGGTCGCTCGTCCGGCAGCGCGCTTCGGATCATGGAAAGTATTTGTAAATGTCCTTGCGATTTAAGAACCGAACGAAGATCACGGTATCGTTCTCGAAGGCGACGCCCACCCGGTAATCGCCCACTCGCAATCGAAAGTAGTCGCCGCCGCCTTTGAGCTTCTTCATGTTAGGCACCGTCGTCAAAGAGTCGGCGTTCTCGACAGCTTCAATGATTTCTCTGACTCGACTCAATAAACCTCTGTCCTTCACGCTCTTCAGGTCTTTAGCAAAACTCTCTCTAAACTCAACTTTCACTGTGCGCTCTCAATGATCGCGAATACTGCATCGCGTGTGACTGGTTCGCTGCCAAGACCTTGCTCGATAGCATGCACAAGAGCAATTTCTTCCATAGCTTCTTCAACGATTTCCTGCACAAGTTCACGATGCTCTTCGAGGGCCTCAACGAAAGCTACCTTCAGCAAATCTTTCAATCTTTCTTCATCAATGGTTGCTGTTGTCATATACCCTCCAAACTGTGAGGCGACACACCCCAAGTTAGCATTTCCAACCTGAGAAAAAGCACCCACACTTATTCCGGCTCCCATTCGCCAAACTCACCCGGCTCGACCGGGCGGCGGGCGTAGCCTTGAGCGTGCTGCTGCTCCAGAGCAATTGTTTTCTGATTCCGTAGCGCGAGTTCCAGAGCGATGCGGGCAAAATCATCGCGCGTGATTGCCAGCGAGCGCGTCGCCCGGTCAACCTCCGCCAGCAAAGATTCATCAACCTTGACTTCGATAATTTCCATCGTGTTACTACCCCGCCTCATCAGGCCCGTTCATCTTACCACGCCGACACATTCAACCAAGCCCGCATCCTTGCCGTGCTTCCCTCACACGAGGGTTTCGAGCGCGCCGGCGCGGGCGGCTTCGTCGCCGAGGGCGAGGATTTCCAGACGAATCGCGCGGCGCTCGGTAAGTAGTTGACGGAAGAAGCGGCGCTCGGTGAAGAAGAACAGGACAGCGCGCGTCCCGGCGATGAAGCGGTCAAACTCTTCAGAGAAGCGGACGGCGACGAACCCCGCGAGCGGCGCGAAGAGGAAGACCGCGAGCGCCGTTTTCCATCCGACAAAAAAGAAAGCCATCGTGGAGAGCGCGAGCCATGTCAGAGGAAATAGCAGCAGGGCGGAGATTACTTTGATCGTGGAGACTACGTCGTCGTAGTTGCGCGAAAACTTGGTAGCGAATAATCCGGCGAGGCGATAGGCGGGGTAATGCACGAGCGCCCCGGCGAGCGCCGGTACGGAGAGAGCGAGGAACAGCAGCCCGCGCGTGGCGAGATGGACGACGCCGGAATGCTTCTCGACGGCGGCGGGCGAAAAATTGTGCGCGTCGAGGCCGGCTTGTTCCAATTCTTCTTCGTAGCGATGAATGCGCGCTTCGAGCGCGGCGAGACGTTCGGGTGATTGCGTGCGGTGGAAGGCGTAGCCTTCGACAAAGCGGCGGCGCAAAGAAAGCTCTTGCGCGAGGCTTCTCTCTTCTTCCGGCGCATCGTCGTCCGCTGAAGAAAAAATGCGCTCCGCGCGTGCGACCGTCTGAAGCGCTTCGTGGTGGTCGGCGTTTAAGGTCGCATCGCGCAAGCCCTGCGCGATACGGTCGGATAGTTCGCGCACCGCTTCGCGCGCCGGCTCGCCGTCGGCATCGAGGGCGACAGGCGCGACGCTGATCGGGTCTCCGAAGTAAAGCAGCGCGGCACTGCGAAAGCTGGTCTTCGCGGTGTAGTAAAGCCCGGCGGGAACGATTTGAAGATTGAGCGCCCCGCCCGTTTCACTTTTAGTCGAGGCCGCGCCGAGCGCGATGTGCGCCGCGCCCGACTTGAGCGGCCTTAAGGAAGGCTCGCTGTGCGACACGCCTTCGGGACAGATGGCGATGGTGCCGCCGTTCGTCAAGAGTTGATGTGCGCGCGCGAACGTCTCGCGGTTTTTGGAAGTGTCTTCGCCCGCGTCCTGTTTGCGGTAGACCGGGATCGCATCGAGAGCGCGCACGAAGAAGCCGAGCACTGGCGCTTTGAAGAGCGTTGACTTGGCGAGGAACGAAACCGGGCGCGGCGCGTGGCAGAGCAGAAACGCCGGATCAACGAGGGCGTTCGGATGATTGAGGACGAAGATCGTCGCGCCGTCGCGGGGCACACGCTCAAGACCT
>JBPCPQ010000485.1:0-2367 GCA_050999015.1 Pyrinomonadaceae bacterium
CGACGCCCAAAATCGGTTCCGCCATAAACGCGGCGATCTCGCCCATCGTCGCCGTCATAATCACGTCCTCGATGTCTTCGGCGCAGGCGAGTCCGCATTCAGGGTAAGAAAGTTTGAGCGGACAGCGGTAGCAATAAGGCGCGCGCGCGTGAACTATCCCTGCGACTTGAGAGGGGAGTGGTCGCCACGTCGAATGACCGGCCGCCGAGAGCGCGCCGGCGGAGCGACCCGAATAGCTGTGGCGGAGCACGACGATCTCGTGGCGATCGGTGAAAAGTTTGGCGGCGGTAACGGCCGTATCATCCGCTTCCGTGCCGCTGCTGGTAAAGAAAGATTTTTTGAGGCGTCCGGGCGTGATCTGATAAAGCTTTTCGGCGAGGTCGCCCTGCGGCTTGTTGGCGTAGAGCGTCGAGGTGTGTTGAAGCGTCTTGACCTGCTCGATGATGGCTTCGTTCACCTTCGGATTCGCATGGCCGACGCTCACTGTCAGCACTCCGCCAAAACAATCGAGATAGCGATTACCCGCTTCATCCCAAACGTAAGAACCTTCGCCGCGCGCGAGCGCAATCGGCTCTTCGTAATAATTTGCAACCGCCGGGAAGAGAAATTCTTTGTGTTTACGAACGCTATCGGATTGCGTCGCTTGTTGTTCGGTGCTGGTGCTCATCGGTAGAGATTTCCTTCGCGTTTGCTTAAGGTGTAAACCTAAACGACCTTTAGTTCGGTATAAAAATCGAGCGCAGTTGAGCCTTATTCGTGGTTGCTGATACGGTCGCTTTTGCGCCGCCGAATGGAATACGAGCTTCGCCGCAGATAGTCGGAGAATTGACGTGCGTCATGACCGTGATGATTTCTTTAACGAAGCGGAAAGATGCGCCGCGTCGTTCGGAAAGATCGAAGTTGAAAGTCCGTAGACTTTTTAGATACGGCCCCGCGAGACCCGCATGATATGGTAAGAGCCACACTGCCCGATCCAGACGCCTGCGTGAACAAATTATAAGGGACGTACCCCGGAGAATTATATGCGCTTTGTAAAGATTAACGAGACTTACGCTATAAACGCCGACCGCATCGTGGATGTTTCTTTCACCCCCGGCGGCTACGGGGAAGAAAAGGCCGACGGGTGGGGTGAGCGCATCCAAGCAAAAGCGATTATCCGCATCGCGGGGGCCATGGAAGTAGAGGAGCGGACGCTCGAAGGCAACGCGGCGGAAGATTTTTGGAACAATCTGATCGGGGGGAGTGACAGGTAGCGCGGAACTTATCAGGGCGAAGCATTCGCCCCGGTAATCGCGAGAAAGAACAGCAAGCGCCGGTGCCTGATGAAGATGTGTTTATCTTCTTTCCCTCTCAAACACTTCGACCTCTTTGAGGTAGACCATGTCTCTTCCCTCGACGGTCAGCGAGCGGAGATGACCGCGCCGCACGAAGTCGTGAATCTCGGCGCGTGTGACGCCACACATCTCCGCCGCTTTGGCTTGGCTGATTAGTGGCTTATCCTGCACGCCCGGCTGGTTATCGGGTTTCTTTATCATGAGGAGACAATACACCCGATGGGACGTCTAGCCAACTCGGGGCTTGGTGAAAGGGTGTGAGCCGTCAAATCATATGGCCATGAGTGGAAAGGGTGCGCGGGTGGATGTTTCAACGCAGGCACTCAACTGTCCCGCTGGAGTTGCCGCTGACAGAGTAAGAGAAGGGGAGTGAACTATGGCCGGGGGCACATACATTGACCATCGCCTCATCAATAAAATTCAATCTGTAGAGACAGGCACGTGCTTAGTGGTCGGGAGCGAAGCGGAAGAGAAGCAGGCGTTGCGGTGCATCGAATTGACGAGGCCGCGCGACGGTCTCACGGTGCGCGTCGAGTTGCCGAAGGAGCAGCAGGTCATTGATTTCGACGACGGCGGCTGAGAAGAAAAGACAGCGACCGCTTCGCTCGACGGTCGCTGCCTCTCGCCATCATGATTCTTTATAACTTGTTACAATATGGCGCGATTGTTTAGAAGCAGCTTCATGTTCGCTTCCTTGTCGGGTCCCACTCAATGCGTTTACCCGACAGGTAAGATTCGTTAGCCAAATGCGCTCCGACCAGTACTTGGTTGGCTAACGCGACGGGTGAATTCGGCTCCTTCCGGCTTTTCATACAGTCGAGGAAATTCTGCATGTGAGCCGTCCCTTCCTCGGTCACTTTCCAGCTTTCAATGACTTTACGCTTATTGTCGTAGCGCACGAGCAAGCCCTTATCATTTTCCTGAATGATACTACCCTCCAAGCCGTAGAACGCGGCGCCGTCGTATTCTTGACCGTTCATGAATTGCACCATGAAGACAATCGCGAAAGTGCCGCAATCAAAAGTGGCGTGGA
>JBPCPQ010000145.1:0-9288 GCA_050999015.1 Pyrinomonadaceae bacterium
TACATCGGGAAGCGCGAGAAGGAGTATTACGTTTTACTTCTGCTGCTTCAGACGGCAGTCGTCGGCGTCTTCGGGGCGATGGACTTATTCCTGTTCTACCTGTTCTTTGAAGTCTCGCTCGTGCCAATGTATTTCCTGATCGGCATCTGGGGCGGCGAGCGGCGTCTGTACGCAGCGATCAAGTTTTTCCTTTACACCCTCGTCGGCTCGGTCGTGATGCTGTTGGGCGTTTTGAAGATGTACTTTCTGACGCAGGACGCCGCGCTCGCCGCGCAGATTGCGCCCGCGACGCTCGACGTGATTGGCGGCGCGGCGGCGGTAAATGCCGACGCACGCGCGTTGCTTGATAACGCCCTCGCGGCGGCGCGCTCCGGCGCGGGCACATTTAATATCATGTACCTTCAAGCGCTCGGCTCGGTGCTACCGATGGGCGCGATGCAGGTTTTGCTGTTCTTCGCCTTCGCGCTCGGCTTTGCGATCAAAGTGCCGATGTTCCCGTTTCATACGTGGCTGCCCGATGCCCACGTCGAAGCGCCGACCGCCGGCTCGGTGGTTCTCGCCGGCATCCTGCTGAAGCTCGGAACCTACGGTTTCTTCCGCTTCAATTTGCCAATGTTCCCGAAGGCGTCGGCGGATCAGAGTTTCTTCGGAACCTTCGGCGTGCGCAACGTGATGATCGTCCTCGCCATCATCGGCATCATCTACGGCGCGCTCGCCGCGATGTACTTCGTCGTGAAGCGCGACGGCGACGTGAAGAAGTTGGTCGCTTATTCTTCCGTCTCTTCGATGGGCATCGTGATGCTGGGGCTGTTCGCTCTGAACCCGAACGGCTTGAACGGCGCGGTGCTCCACATGATTAATCACGGCATCTACTCGGCGGCGCTGTTCCTTCTCGTCGGCATCATCTACGAACGGCGGCACACGCGCATCGTCGCGGAGTTCGGCGGACTCTCTCACGTCATGCCCGGCTACGCGACCGTCTTTCTCGCAATGACGATGACGGCGATTGGCCTGCCGCTTCTGTGCGTCTTCATCTCGGAGTTTTTAGCAATGCGCGGCGCGTTCGAGGCGAAGCCAATCTGGGCGGCGTGGGCCGCGCTCGGCATCATCCTCAACGCCGGTTACATGCTCTGGCTGTATCAACGCATGTTCTTCGGCAACATTGATAATCCGAAGAACGAAAAACTGACCGACATGAACGGGCGTGAGTGGGCTTACATGCTGCCGCTCGTCATCCTCTCACTGTGGATCGGAGTCTATCCGTCGCCATTCATTAAATACATTCAACAACCCGTTGACGCCGTAGTGCGCCAAGTGCGCCCCGACTACCCGATCCCGGGACAGTCGCCGCGCACAATTGAGACGGCGGGGAATGATAAGAACGCAGAAGTGAGAACACAGAAGTCGGAATGAAGATTTACCGGCAGCCTAATATGCGGTCGGCGGCTACTCGTTCTTGCCGTTACATCCAAGTATCAAATACACTTTCGAGTATGAACACCAAAGAAATTGAATCTGCGATTGCACAACTGCCGCCTTCAGAGATTGCGAAGCTGGCCGAGTGGTTTCAAGAGTTCCAAGCGCAGGTTTGGGACAAGCAACTTGAGCGTGACGTTCATGCCGGTCGGCTGGATGCCATGATTGAGCAAGCGGAGCAGGAGTTCGAGTCCGGGCAGTGTGTCCCGCTGTGAACCATTTCGCGTCGCCGCAGTTCTGGAAGTGCTACCAAGAACTTCCGTCTAAAGTGCGCGACCTCGCGGACAAGAATTATCAACTGCTTAAATCCGACCCCAAACATCCATCGTTGCATTTCAAGCAGATTGGCAATTTGTGGTCAGTTCGGGTCGGCGTGCACTACCGGGCGCTCGGCTTGGACAAGCCGGAAGGCATCGTATGGTTCTGGATTGGCACACATGCCGATTATGACAAGCTGCTTCCATAGTCAACCGCCCCCGAATAAGCGGTTGAAGCTAATTGTTTGATCACTTCGCTCTCGACCAGCACCCTAACCGTAGCGTTCTGTGTCCTGACTACCCGATGTCGGGACAATCGCCGCGCATGATTGAGACGGCGGGGAATGAATAAGGACACAGAAGTCAGAATGAAGATTCAGCGGCGGCCTAGTGTGTGGCAGACAACACTTCTAATTGACGAACCATTGAGCTTGGTACAGAAGTATTTTGGGTTACAACCTCAAAGACAGGAGATCAATGATGCGAAAACTGTTGATGACGGCTACTCTCATCGTTTCAGTGACAGCACTTGCTATAGGACAAACAATTAGCAAGCAATCTGTTCAAGGCAGTACCGATGAACAAGAAATCATTAGATTAAGTCGTCAGTTTGCTGAAGAGGCAATCATCAATGATGCTCTGACGATAAAGGATATTTCAGACGCACATCCGAAACGCATCACCATTGTTAAGAATGGCGAAGCCAATCCGCTTGGGATAGATAAGATCAAGGTACGTATAGACGGCAACAAAGCAAGATTGACAAGTCGCCTTGTATTTAGCGGTCGCGGATCAAGCGGCGAAGCTTACAAACACTTCAACAAATGGACTGTAGACTTGGTGAAGCAAGGAGAGCGGTGGCAAGTTGTAAGTGGGCGGATGAGTGACGTTGGTAAGTAATTCTTAAATCACATGCTACTTCAAGCAAACACGACCGAACTGTTCAACGTGCGCGACATGCAATTGCTCGCGCCGGAGTTGATTCTGACGATCTGCGCGTGCGTCGCGCTGGTGATGGAAGTGGTGCTGCCGTACCGCCGGAGTCGCCTCGTCGGCTACTTCGCGCTCGCTCAGTTAACATTGAGTTTGTAAAATCAGCGGCCAGCTTATGTGGCGGCGGAAAGTTCTCATGATGGATCAATTAATCAAAAAAGAGATATTTACCCGCTTGGACATGTTGCCTGTCGAGAAACAGCAACAGGTGCTGAATTTCATCCGTGTTATTGCCTCTCCGACCGGAGTCGCGGGGAAGGAACTACTCAGATTTGCTGGAACGATTGAGCCAGATGATCTTCATCTGATAACCCAAGCTGTCGAGAATGGTTGCGAGCAGGTTGATGCTGATGAGTGGTAAATTCCTTCTCGACACGAATATCGTGATTGCCATCTTTGCGAAGGATGCCGCCATACAAATTCGGATCGCCGATGCGGCAGAAGTCTTCATTCCTGTGACGGTGATAGGTGAGCTTTATTACGGAGCGCATAAATCGGCGCGCGTGAAAGCTAATCTTGAACGTATCGAAGAATTCGCAGCAATTAATACAATCCTGATATGCGATACGAAAACAGCACAACAGTATGGAGAGATTAAGAGTGGCTTACGTGCTAAGGGAAGTCCCATTCCAGAAAATGACATATGGATTGCAGCAATTGCCAAACAATATGGTTTGATAGTGGCTACCCGCGATGGACATTTCGGCAGTGTCGAAGACTTGTTGGTAGAAGGCTGGTAGGTATGCCGCGCCGAACGATGCGGTTTGATCTGACTTGCTGATCGTTCCGCTCTCAACCAGCACTCAACCGCCGCGTTCTGTATTCTGTGTCCTGTATTCTTGAATCACATGCTACTTCAAGCAAACACGACCGAACTGTTCAACGTGCGCGACCTGCAATTGATCGCGCCGGAATTAATTCTCACGGTTTGCGCGTGCGTCGCGCTGGTGATGGAAGTGGTGCTGCCGTACCGCCGGAGTCGCCTCGTCGGCTACTTCGCGCTCGGCGGACTTGTGCTCGCCGCCGTGTCGCTGCTGGTGCTCGGCTGGCCGTACCTACAAGGCGGCGAGAGCGCGCAGTTTGCGTTGCAGGGCTTTTACGGAACGATTCGCGTTGACGGGTTCGCCGTCGTCTTCAAATTGATCTTTCTCATCGCGGCGGCGCTGACGATTGCCATCTCGTTGCGCTATCTGGACGTTGAAGGCGAGCAGCGCGGCGAGTATTACGCGCTCATTCTGTTTGCGACCACGGGAATGATGTTTCTGGCGAGCGGCTACGATTTGATCGTGCTCTACATCAGCCTTGAATTGATGGCGATGACGTTCTACATCCTCGTCTCTTTCACAAAACGCGAGCGACAATCGAACGAGGCGGGGATGAAATACTTTCTCCTCGGCGCGTTCTCGTCGGGCGTGCTGCTGTATGGAATGTCGCTGCTGTTCGGCGTCGCCGGCTCGACGAATCTCGCGGACATCGGGCAGAGCATCGCCGCCGTCTACAGCGAAGTAGAGCAAAGGACACCGTGGGCGCTTGATCTACGCCCGATGCTTTTGCTCGGCATGATCGCGCTCGCCGCCGGATTGTTCTTTAAGATTTCCGCCGTGCCGTTTCACATGTGGGCACCGGACGCTTATCAGGGCGCACCGACTTCCGTGACGGCGTTTCTCTCGACCGGCTCGAAGGCGGCGAGCTTCGCGCTCTTCGCGCGCATCTTCATGGAGGCGCTCGGCGCGATGCGCGCCGACTGGGTGCCGCTCGTCGGATTGGTCGCGGCAATCACGATTCTCGTCGGCAACTGGGCGGCGGTGACGCAGACGAACTCGAAACGTCTGCTCGCCTACTCGTCAATCTCGAACGCCGGTTATCTGCTGCTCGCGCTCGTCGCGGGAAACGCCTACGGCTACATCGGACTCGCCGTCTACCTCGTCGTCTATACCTTTATGAACATCGGCGCGTTCGGCGTCATCATCAGTCTGCGGCGGCGCGGCATCATCGGCGACGAAGTTGACGACATGACGGGACTCGCGCAGAAAGCGCCCCTGATGGCGCTGATGATGACCGTCTTCATGCTCAGCCTCGGCGGGCTGCCTTTGACCGGCGGCTTCATCGGCAAATGGTTTCTCTTCGGCGGACTCGTGCAGCGCGGAGACGCGGAAGGCCGCGCGTGGTACTACTGGCTCGCCGGTTGGGCAGCGATTAACACCGTCGTCTCGTTTTACTACTATGCGCGCTTCATCCGCGCGATGTATCTCGGCGACGAGGCCGGCGACGCCCGCCCGCTGTCGCTCTCGCCCGCGCTGCAAACGGCGCTCGTCGTCTGCGTCGTCGGCGTCATCCTCAGCGGCGTCTATCCACAACCATTCATCACGGCGGCACAATCGCTCGTCGCAACGCTCAATGCTGGCGGAGTCATCGCGCTACGATGAGTAGCCGGATTTAAGCGACACTTTTAAGATTAACCACAGAGGACGCAGAGGACACGGAGGCATTGAGGTGATGACCTCTGTGCCCTCTGTGTCCTCTGCGGTAAAATGCTTTAGAGTTTTGTAAAGAATCGAGATGTTAATTTTCTACTTTCTCGCGCTGATTGTTTTGTTGCAAAGCATTCTTTCGCTGCGTGGCGGCGTGCGTTACCTCGCGTATGTGCGCCGCGAGTTGGACGCGAAGAGAAATTTCTTTATGCCCTTTGCTTCGATCATCGTACCGTGTCGCGGACTCGATCAGGGCTTGCGCGCCAATTTGAGCGCGCTATTTGAGCAACACTATCCGACCTACGAAATTATCTTCGTGGCGGATTCGCCGACTGACCCCGCGCTCGCTATCGCCGAAAGCGTGCGGCAGAGCTTTGCGGACGTGAGCGCCGCGCGTGTGCGTACAGTAATCGCCGGGCAGTCGCACGACTCCGGGCAGAAGGTTCATAACCTGCGCGTTGCCGTGCGAGAGATTGATCCGCTGAGCGAGGTGATTGTTTTCGTTGACACCGACGCCCGCCCGCGCGCCGACTGGCTGCGCTCGCTCGTTGCGCCGCTTGCTGATGATGGCATCGGCGCGACGACCGGCTATCGTTGGTTTGTCCCCGTCGCGGGAGGTTCCGCGTCGCATTTGCGCTCGGTATGGAACGCATCTATCGCTTCGGCCCTCGGTCAGAACGGCGCGCGCAACTTTTGCTGGGGCGGCTCCACCGCGATCCGGCGCGCGACCTTCGAGCGCCTCGAAATGTTGAATGAATGGTGCGGCGCGCTCTCCGATGACTTTGCGCTGACTCGCACACTGCAACAGGCCAAGCTTCCCATCCTCTTTGTGCCGAACTGTCTCACCGTCTCGCATGAAGATTGCACATTCCGGCAACTCTTCGAGTTCACCACCCGGCAACTGAAGATCACGCGTGTCTATGCGCCGCACCTTTGGAAGATCGTGCTATTCTCGAATCTGCTTTTCGTGTTGGTCTTCTTCGGCGGCCTCGCGCTCACGCTCGTGCGCGCCGCACTCGATTTACCATTTCAACTCCCGCTCGCGTTCGTCACGAGTATTTATGCGCTCGGCATGTGGAAGGCTTTTTTTCGTCTGCGCGCCGTGACGCTCGCGCTCGGCGACGCTCAGGCCGCGCGGCGCGAGAATGTTTTCGCGCATTTATTCCTGTGGCCGCTGACCGCCGCGCTCTATCTTTACAACGCGCTCGCGGCCTTATTTTCGCGGCGCATTAAGTGGCGCGGAATAACATACGAGATGAAATCCCCGACGGAAACTGTCGTCATTTCCGATGCCCGTTCGGGTGAAAGAGTTTTGGAAGAGGGCACGGCAAAGGTCAACGGAGAGCAGGCGTCGAATGTCGTCTAAAGCTGTCAAACTCGTTCAACTGCTTCGCTCGACCGCACGCGGGCTAAGAAATAGCTTCCGCGTAAAGTGAGTTATTCAACGGGACATCGAGAGAGTAAAATACTTTACGCAGAGTATTTTTAAGGAGTTGAAAATCATGGCGCAGGAAATAGAAACGAAAACTCCAGCGGCAACAATCAGCGTTTCACTCCCACCGAAGATGACCTATGAAGAGTTTCTCGACTGGCTTGATGAAGATGTGCGGGCGGAATGGGTTGACGGAGAGGTGATTATTATGAGTCCGGCATCTCTAAGACATCAAGACCTATTAGATTTCTTGACCGCCTTATTACGCCACTTCGTCGAAGCGTATCAGGCAGGTGTCGTGCTCTCCGCACCTTTTCAAATGAAAACCGGGGCCAATCTCCCGGGCCGTGAGCCGGATTTGATCTTCGTTGCATCCGAGCACCTTGGTCGTATTAAGCACGCTCACTTAAATGGCCCGGCTGATATGGCGCTGGAGATTATCAGCCCGGAGAGTCGCGCGCGTGATCGCGGAGAAAAGTTTTACGAGTATGAGCAGGGCGGCGTGCGTGAGTATTGGTTGATTGACCCGGTGCGTAAACAGTCGGAGTTCTACATCCTCGGAGCAGATGGTATTTACCAACTCGCTTCGATTGACGCCGGCGTTTTCAAAAGCACCGTGCTGAAGGGATTAGAACTGAAGGTTGATTGGCTATGGCAAGAGCCGCTGCCGCCGCTGATGAAAGTTCTCAAAGAGTGGGGCTTAGTTTAACGACGCACGTTCCTGAGTCTCAGCATCCAGCGAAATTGTAACCGGACACAATTCTTTCTCATGCCGGAGAACGATCAACAGGAAGTGACGCGCAAGAGCGGGCTGGTTTACGCCGCCGTTTTTTCGTTTGTCGGGGCGGTAATTGTATGTCTGCTAATCGGGTGGGGATTGGATCGCTGGCTGGGAACGAGTCCGTGGTGTGTGGTCGGCGGGATTGTGGTCGGCGCAGCGGTCGGGTTTTATGAGTTTGTGCGGCAACTCTCGAAAATTTCGTAGATGGACGGGTCTTTACGGCAACTCGACAGTCTGAATATCCGCGTGTAAAATTTTCCGTTCCGCGATGAGTCAAATCGTCAACAGTATGAGCAGCACTTCATGGACGGCGGACGAAGACCCGGCGGCGGTGGAGCGGCGCATCTTCCGCAACATGTGTGTCGCGGTCGTGATCGCCGTCATGTCGAGCGCGGTTCTCTGGTCGTGGCGCGTGACAAGTGGTCTCGCGCTCGGTGGCGCGCTTTCTCTTGTAAATCATCATTGGCTGCGGACGGCTATCGCCGCCGCGTTTGGTGCGAGCGTCGCCGGGGCGAGGCCGAAGATCAGAATCGCGCGCTATGTGCTGCGTTATTTCATCGTCGGCGCAGTCATCGCGGCGGCGTACTCGTTGAACATCGTGTCGCTTCCGGCCACGTTGTTAGGCTTAAGTTCGTTCGCCGTGGCGTTAATGTTTGAAGGTTTGGTGCAAATCTATTTCGCAATCGGGAATCGAGGAGAAAATTAAAATAATGTTTCTGTTGGCAGCAGCAGCAGAGGGTGGCGAGCACGGCGGGGGCGGGCACGGCACGCCGGTCATCGTCGAGGCTGTGAATCACTACATCGGCGAGCCGGTTCATCATTTTCAGGTCGCATACACAAAGCCGATTTGGGACAAGATTTTCGCCTTTTTCGGTTCTGACGCTGAGACGGTCTTCGGCGCGTACACACCTGAGAACGCGGTGCCGTGGTACACAGTGATGTTCGTCGTCGCGTGTCTCATCACGATGGCGCTGATCTGGATACTGAAAGGGCAAGCTCTTTCGGAGGACGAGCCGGGCGGCGGGCAGCAGACTTTGGAAACCGGCGTGCTCGCGCTACGCGGGTTGATTGAGGATGTCATCGGGCCGCACGGCCTGAAGTACTTTCCGGTCGTTGCGACGTTCGGGCTGCTGATTCTCGTCTCGAATTTGATGGCCTTCATTCCGGGGTTGTTGCCGCCGACGGCTTCAACGAGCGTGACCTTCGCGCTCGGCATCTCGTCGTTCATTTACTACAACTACATCGGCGTCAAAGAGAATGGCCTCTACGGGCACCTGCGCCACTTTGCCGGGCCGGTGCTGTTCATCGCGCCGTTGTTGTTTCTCATCGAGATGATTAGTAACTTCATCCGCCCGATGTCGCTCGGCATCCGCTTGTTCGGCAACATCTTCGCCGACGAGCAAGTGGTCGGAAACATTTCGGGATTGTTCCCGCCATACACCTATTGGGTGGTGCCGGTGCTGCTGATGCCGCTCGGCCTCTTCGTCGCATTCATACAGACATTCATCTTCGTATTCCTCTCGATGGTTTACATCGGCGAAGTCTCGCATCCGCCGCACGACGAGCATCACCACGGCGAGCACGACGTTGAGCACGCACACGCGGCGGATGACGAGATCATCGCGCCAGTACTAACGTGAGGAAGATGTCAGAGGTTAGATGTTAGTACTAACATCTGATCTCTGACATCCGACATTTCTTTTCGCGCGTTTTGAGCGGTGCGGGCATGCGCGCCCGTACACGTTGGGGCGCAGGGAGTTGTAAGAAACGATTGCAAGAGTCAAGAGGGAAATGATTAGGACGAGAAGAATGGACGGAGTGTCAGATACCGGCTTTCACATGTGAAAGCTTTGATGTCGGCATCGCTGGAGCGCCGTT